>NZ_JBHXMY010000134.1:0-12543 GCF_042720195.1 Nocardia sp. NPDC058497
CCGGAGATCAACGTCCGCCCGGGCACCGCGGTCGCCGGCGCCGCCGGCGGAACCCACCTCGAACGCCTCACCCTGCGCCACCGGCGGACCGGCGCGACGGAAGAGGTTCCCGCCACCTGGCTGTTCGCCTTCATCGGCGCCGACCCAGCCACTACCTGGCTCGGCCCCGGCTTCGCCCGCGACGACCGCGGCTACCTGCTCACCGGACCCGACATCGCCACCGTCGCGGGCGCCGACTCACCCTGGCCGCTGACCCGGCCGCCGCTGCACCTCGAGACCACCGTGCCTGGCGTCTTCGCCGCGGGCGACGTGCGCGCCTTCAACGCTCACCGGGTCGCGGCCGCGGTCGGCGAGGGCTCGATGGCCGTCATGCTGGTCCACGAATACCTGCGCGACTGACGTCCGCACAGTGAAATTCCGTCGGGTACTGGCGATCCCGGTCCGCCTAGCTTCCGCGGCCCTCACCGTCACGGCGTGCGGTGCGGACGACGCCGAGTCCGGCACCGTGGTTCGGATCGGCACCACCGACAAGGACCAGGCATGGGACGTCTTCGAGCAGTCTGGTGGGCGTGACGTTTGTCGTCGCCGGGGTGCAGGGTGTGCAGTTCTTCGGCAATTGGCTGGCACGAAAAGTGCTGCGCCGCTGACACACTCGAATACCGAAGACGAGACAAGGGCACGGTCCGAATGGTCCGTGCCCCTATCTCTTTTCGTCAGACGTTCGCCGTGCAGGCGGACAGGATGACGCTCGCCGCACGCGGCGACGCCGAACCCGGATCCGGGAACGGCGGGGCGCTGATCCCCAGCACATCCACCGCCGACCGCTCGGCCGCGGCCAGGGTGTGATCCCACGACCAGCCGAAGCGGTAGTCGGCGCCCTGCGCGACGGCGCCGCAGGCATTGCGGAACTCGACGACGATCTGGCAGTCCCACACACCGCACTCGGCCAGCGCGGCCTGGCTCGCCGCCGCCCAGCTGCCGTAGTTGACCGCCGAAGCGACCACGGCTTCCTTCGACGACAGCGCCAGCGCGCCATAGAGATCACCGGCGGCGGCCTGGAAGCCACCATCACGCGAGACAGCGGTGTAACCCGGCGCCTCGGCGATCGCCACGCCGCTCTCGGCCGCGGCGGCCGAACCGGCGTTCACGACGGTGAACGCGGCCACCGCGGACATGGCGGCCACACCCAGGGCATATTTGCCCACAACAGACATCAGTGAATCTCCCCATCGAAATATCGGCTTCGCGGTCGAAGCCGAACCAATCATGAACCGCCACAGGCGCCATCGAGAAATAGCTTTCCCGAATTGATTTCGCCGGTAGCGACGCCCGAATCCTCCCGGTCCGTTCGTCCGCCACAGACTAACAACCCCCACCGACAGACTTGGGGCCATCGCCTACCGCAAGATGCTCCGAGCCCGCATCAGCGCGAAGCCGAGCAGGTTGAGACCCCGCCACTGCGCGGGGTCGGCGGCGCGTGGATCGTCGGCGGCCAACCCGATCCCCCAGATCCGATCCACCGGGCTCGCCTCGACGAGCACGCGGGAGCCGGTGCCGAGCAGGTAGGTCCGCAGCGCGGCGTCCTGGCCGAACTTGGCCACATTGCCCGCGACCACGATCTCGAATCGAGCCTGCTCCCAGGCAGTTTCGTCGAACCCGCGAATCTGCCTGCCGAGCTTCTTCGCCTCACTCGGATGCTTCACCTCGAGAACGCGAGCCGCGATGCGTTCGTCGTCGAACAGCAGCGCTTTGCGCCACATCATGTAGTGCTCGGCGCTCGTGAACTCGGTGCCGTCGACGACGAATACCGTGGGCCACCACTGACTCAGGCAGCTCGTGCCGATGGTCCCGTCCCGCCGCGGGGTGTGGCCCCAGAACGGCAGGTACTTCGGCGCCGCGCCCTGCTCGATCGACTGACACAACTGCTCGACGGTGTCGACGGTCATGATCCCTCCCCAGTTTTAGTCTCATGAACTATATGCCGGCAAGTTGCCATGGTCGGCGCCTGGATCGTCTCGGTCACCGAACCGGGACTGGTCTAGAACGTGCGACGGGCCCGGATCCTGACTTGGATCCGGGCCCTGATCTACCCAGTCCGAGTCAGCGGGCGTTCGCCGTGCACACGACATCGACGATCTTGGCACCACTGAGGTGCGACGACCCGACGTTGGCCAGCAGGGCAGTCGGGGTGATCTCGGAGAGCTTCTCGTGCGCCGCACGAGTCGCGTCCGCCGAGGTTGCGCCGACCGCGGCGGCGAAGCCCCCGTCGCTTTCCACGATCGCGGCGCAGCCGTCGGTCCACGCGACCATGATCTCGCAATCCGCAGCGTCACACAGCGCCATCGCCTCGTTGTAGGCATCGTCGTAGCGCGACGCATTGAGGCTGACCGCGTAACCCCACTGGTCAGCGCTGAACGCGATCACGCCGTGCAGGTTCGCCGCGTGTGCCGCACCGGCACCGAACACCGAACCCACCGCAAGGCCCACCGCCGCAACGGCAAAACCGGCCTTACCCATGAAACTCATTCGAAAGATCTCCCTCTGGAAACAGTTCCGGAATTCCGGAACCGTTCGGATTATCACGGAACTTCCGACAGGAGACAACCAGTTGGGAGAATGTCACATCGCTACCGTCAGCGCATCAGCGGGCATTCGACGTGCAGGCCACCCCGAGACCGGAGCATCCGGATCATTGCCGAACAATCCGATTCCGCCAACCATTCGGAGGAGAATCACACAGCGGCAACGGAATACACCACCGGCCCTCTCACCACGCACCGAGAAACACCGCGAACAGCCCGGCGAGCACGGCGATCAGGTCTGACCGTCGCCTCGCACTGGCTCATCTCCGTGCTCGAGGTGGTCTGCCAGTAGCGGACCGATGATCGAGGCCGATTCGGGAGCCATCATGTGCAGGTGGTCGCCCTCGACGGTGTGTTCGATGATCGCGCCTGCGACGGCTTGGCGCCACAACTCGGGGCTCACCTCGTCGGACTCGGCCAGTGAGTCCGCGGCGGCGAAGAACAGCATGTCGCCGTCGAAGACGTCGAGCTCGAGTTCCGCGGCGGCGTTGCGGTGTACCTCGGCATAGGCTTCCAGGATCCGGTCGAGTTCGAATGGTGTGAGCCCGGTTTCGTGACCGAGTGCGCGATTCACCAGAGCGACTGCGTCTTCGGAGGACAGTGTCGTATCCGTGGTGTCGCCGGGGTCGATGCCCAGACTGGCGAGCATCTCCTCGACGGTGAGGTCCCTGCTGCCGCGCTGGATCGGGTAGTAGTCCAGCAGGACCAGGCCGACGGTCTCTCCCGCGGCGCGAAGTTGAACCGCCATGTGGTGCGCGATCAGGCCACCCTGTGACCAGCCGAGCAGGTGGTAGGGGCCGTGCGGACGGACGGCTCGCAGTTCTTCGACATAGCGGCCGGCGAGGGCCCGCTGAGACGCGTAGGCCGGACCGCCGGACAGGATGGGTGACTGCAGGCCGTACACGGGCCGGTCGGGCAGGTACTGCAGCAGTCCGGTGTACACCCAGGAGATGCCGATCGCTGGATGTATACAGAACAGTGGTGTCCGACTGCCTTCCGCGCGCAGTGCGATCAGCACGTCGAGTGCCGCGGACGTCGGCGTCGTCGCGTCGCCGGCATCCAGGCGGCGTGCCAGATCGGCGGGGGTAGGACTGAGGAAGATCAGTGGCAGCGCGACCTCGCGCATCAGCGCCGCCTGGAGCGTGGATGCCACGCTGATGGCAGTCAGGGAGTTGCCGCCGAGATCGAAGAAGTTGTCGTCGCACCCGACTCGGTCGAGATCGAGCACCGTGGCGAAGGCCTGCGCGACGGTCCGCTCGGTGTCGGTTCGCGGGGCCCGGTACTGCGACCGGCTCAGCGCCGGGACCGGTAGCGCCGCGCGATCGACCTTCCCGGTCGGTGTCACCGGCATCGCCGCCAGCACGGTCACTGTTCTCGGCACCATGTACGACGGCAGCACCGATGTCAGGAATCGCTGCACCTCGGCCGTGTCGACGTGGGTGTGTGCCGCGGGCACCAGGTAGGCCACGAGCCTGTCGCCGCCTCCGTCGTCGCGGACCACCGCCACCGCCTGGGCGACCGCGGGATGCCGCAACAGCGTCTTCTCCACCTCCTCCAGCTCGATGCGCAACCCTCGCACCTTGACCTGGAAGTCGGCCCGCCCGACATATTCGAGGTCGAGTCGGCCGGTCCTGTCGGTCCACCGCATGAGATCTCCGGTGCGGTACATCCGCCTGCCCGGCGCCCCGAACGGATCGGCCACGAACCGGGTCGCGGACATTCCCGGTTGCCGGTGATAGCCGCGCGCCGATCCCGGACCGGCGACATACAGTTCGCCGACCACCCCGATCGGTACCGGTTGCAGTCGTTCATCGAGTAGCACCTCGGAGAATCCCGGCATCGGGCCACCGATCGTGATCGGATCGCCCGCAGCCAGCGGATCGCTGATATTCGACGACACAGTGGTCTCGGTAGGGCCGTACCCGTTGAGAATGCGCCTGCCGCTCGCCCACTGCTCGACGAGCGCCGGCGGAAGGCTCTCACCCCCGACATTCACGAACTCCAGATCGTGCAGCCGGACCGGATCGAGGGTGGCCAGCACCGCGGGGGTGATGATCAGGTGGGTGACCTGCTCGGCAAGAAGCAGCGTTTCCAGTTCGGGGCCTGCGTTCACCGTGGGTGGCGCCACCACCAGCCGCGCTCCCGCGCCGAAGGCGGTGAAGAACTCCAGCAGCGACGGGTCGAAACTCGGCGAGATCCCATGCAGGACCCGCGAGCGGGCGTCGGCCACACCGGACAACCACCCGGCCAGATATGCCAGGCCCCGGTGTGTGACCGTCACGCCCTTGGGCACGCCCGTGGTACCCGAGGTGAAGATCACGTACGCGATGTTGTCGGGCCGGACCGGCGCGAGCCGGTCGGCGTCGGTGAGCGGGGAGGCGTCCAGGCCCGAAGTGTCGAGCTTGTCGGTGCGCACCACCGACGTGGTTTCCGCGAATTCGGTGTCCGCGCAGGTCAGCACGCACGCCGGTTGGACCGTGTCGACAATGCGGCCGATGCGTGCCGCCGGGAGATCGGGGTCGATCGGTACGTAGGCGCCGCCGGCCTGGATGATCGCGAGCATGGCCACCAGTTGGTCGATGGAACGGCGCATCGCCACGACCACAGGCGTGTCGGGACCGACACCTCGGTCGACCAACCATCGCGCCAGCCGATTGATCCGGGCGCCGAACTCCGCGTAGGTCAACTGTTCCCGGTTCCCGACGACCGCGACCTCGCGCCGATGGCGGGCCACCTGGTCGGCGAACATCGCGGTCCATGTCGCCTCGGTCTCCGTGACCACGGTGGAGTTGACGACCGGAGCCAGGTATCGGTGTTCGGTCTCGTCGAGCAGATTCAGCCGTCCGAGCAGCATCTCGGGTGCGTCGATGACGGCGTCGAGCACCCGGACCACCCGGGTCAGTACCTGCTCGGCGCTCTCACGCGCGTACACGTCGGGGCGGTAGCTGGCCCGCAGGCGCAATCCGGCGTCCCATTGCGCGATCAGCGTCAGGGGGTAGTGACCGGAGTCGCGGCCGGTCACATCGGTCACGCGCATGCCCGCGATATCGATGGCTCGGCGCAACGCGTCCCGGTCGACCGGATACGACTCGAACACCGTCAATGTGTCGAAGACGGCGGCCTGGCCTGCGGCCTGCTGGATGTCGCTCAGTCCGAGGTAGTGGTAGTCCAGTAACTGGGACTGTTCGGCGCGGACCCCCTCGAGCAACTCGGTGAGGGTCTTGTTCGGGTCGAGGGTGACTCGCACCGGCACGGTGTTGATGAACAGGCCGATCATCTCCTCGATGCCCGGTACCGTCGCCTGCCGACCGGAGACGGTACTGCCGAACACCACATCGCGCCGCGAGGTGAGTGTGGCCAGCACGATGCCCCAGGCGACCTGCACGAGAGTGTTCAGGGTCAGCGCGTGCGCGCGGGCGAAGGTCTCGAGTTGCCGGCTCCGGTCTTCACCGAGCGTCACCGAGATGTCTTCGGAGACGACGTCCACCGGCTCACCACGCCCACCCGGGACGAGCAGCGTCGGACGGTCGAGCCCGGCCAGATAGCGCGACCACGCCGTGCTCGCGCCGGCGGCATCCTGGCCGGCGAGCCAGCTCAGATAGTCCCGGTAGGCGGGGGGTCGCGGCAGCACCGACATGTCGCTGTCGCCGGCGTAGAGGATGAGCATCTCCTTCAGCAGCAGCGGCGCCGACCAGCCGTCGAGCAGGATGTGGTGATTGGTGAACACCAGCCGGAATTCGTCGGCTGCCAGCCGGATCAGGGTCAGCCGCAGCAGCGGCGCGACGGCGGAGTCGAAACGAGCGGCCCGGTCCTCGGTCAGGATCCGATCCAGGTCGGCCTCACGGGTGGTGGCCTCGCCGCCCGTCAGATCGATCTCGCGGAGCGGGAATTCGATCCCGTGCTGGACGATTTGCACGGGATGGCCGTCGTGCAGCGCGAAGGCGGCACGCAGGTTCGGGTGCCGCTGCGACACGGCCGCGGCCGCGCGCCGCAGCCGCCGCGCATCGACCCGGCCCTGCAGATGCAAGGTGAGCTGCACCATGTAGGCGTCGACCGAGCCGGCCTGCAGGGCATGGAACAACAGGCCGCTCTGCAGCGGCGTCAACGGCCAGATGTCCTCGAGTCCCGGATACCGACGTTCCAGCTCCTCGATCGCCCGCTGTGTCAGCGCCACCAAGGGCAGGTCCGACGGGGTGTGTCCGCCCGCGCCGGGCGCGGTGGCACCGTCGGCCAGCGCGGTCAGGGCTTGTCGCCATCGGTCCGCCAGCTCGGTCACCTCACCGGCGGCCAGCACCCCCGTTGGGAACGCGAACGAGGTACGCAACACCGGCCCGGCGTCGGTGTCGACGACGACGGCGTTGACGGCCACCGCCGCGGTCGCGGGTTGAGCCGGGTCGATACCGCCACCGAGATCGACGTCGGTGACCGGTAGCCATCCGGACTCGCGCGCGATTCCGGGCGGCGTAGCGGTGATCCGGCCGAGATAGTTGAAGACGATCTGCGGATCGGGGCGGGCGGCGAGCACCGACCGGAACTCGTCGTTGAGATAGCGCAGCAAGCCGTAGCCCATCCCGTGGTCCGGTACGGCGAGCAGTTGTTCCTTCACCGCCTTGACCGCCGCGATCGCTGTCCCTGTCCGCGCGCCGGTAGCGAGCACCTCGTCGGCATCGATTCCGGACAGATCCACTCGCACCGGGTACATGCTGGTGAACCAGCCGACGGTGCGGGACAGGTCGGCGCCGGGCACCACCTGTTCTTCTCGACCGTGGCCTTCGAGCCCGATCAGAACCTGGTCGGTGTCGTGGCCAAGACCCCGGCGCCACGTGCGGACCGCCATGCCGAGGGCGGTGATCAGACCGCTGTCCACCCCGCCGTGGACGGCCTCGGGCAGCGTGGTCAGCAGGGTCGCTGTGGTGCCGGTCGGCATGTCGACGGTGATCGTGTCGACGGTGGCACCGACGTCCGTCGCCGGATCGAGGGGCCGCGCTCCCCAGGGGGGCTCGTCGACCGAGAGGATTTCCTGCCACAGGGCAAGTTCGTCGCGCCGGGTGTCGCTGCGGGCTTCCTCGTTCAATCCGTGTGCCCATCGACGCATCGACGTGCCTTCGGGTTCGAGTTCGGGGTCGAGTCCGGCGATGATTCGGCCCCAGGCGATGGCGAGATCCGGCACCAGGATGCGCCAGGACACACCGTCGATCACCAAGTGATGGGCTACCAGCAACAATCGGCCGGTCGTGCCCGCGTCGAACCACACCGCCTGCAGCACGACCCCGGAGGCGGGGTCCAGCCGACCGGCAGCAGCATCGAGAGCGGCCCTGGCCGTGGTGGTGAAGTCTGGTCCGGATACCGAGTCGACCGGTATCCGGCGCAGCAGCTCAGCGGCGTCCACCGCCCCGACCGGCCGTGCTCGGAGGCACTCATCGGCCTCCGAAGGCAGCTGGGTCTGCAGCCTGGCGCGCAGCATGTCGTGTCGATCCACGACGGCCTGCAAGGCGGCCACCAGAGTGGACTCGTCGGCTTCGGCAGGCAGGGTCAGCAGCACCGGCTGGGAGAAACGGTCGAAGCGACCGCCACGCTCGAGCAGCCATCGCACGATCGGGAGTGCGGTGATGTCGCCGATTCCGCCGCCGGGCAGTTCCGCGAGCGGACCGGGCCGCGGCGCGACGGAGGCCGCCACGGCGGCCAACGCCGACACGGTCTTGTGTTCGAACACCTCTCGTGGCGTGAACACCAATCCCGCCGATTTGGCCCGGGCGACCAGCTGGATCGACATGATCGAGTCCCCGCCGAGCGCGAAGAACGAATCCTGCACCCCGACGCTCCCGATGCCGAGCACGTCGCCGAAGATCGCGGCCAGTGTCTGCTCGGTCGGTGTCGACGGCGCCTGGTAGCCCGTGCTCGGGGCCGCGAACTCCGGCGCGGGCAGGGCCCGGTGATCGACTTTCCCGTGCACCGTCAGGGGAAGAGCGGCCATGTGCACGATCGCGGCGGGGACCATGAAGTCGGGCAGACGCTCCTCCGCGAAGCGGCGGATCTCGTCCAGACGTGCGCCGGCACCGGGGTCGTTGACGTATCGGGCGAGTGCACCGAGCGGTTCGGCAAGCAGGTACACGTCGGTCAGGGCGGCGGGACCACGATCACCGTTTTGCCTGACGTAGACGACGTCCATCGAGTCGGGTGTGTCCGACCAGGTCACCGCGGCGGAGTATCCGCACTCCGTTCCGACGCGGTCGGCGTCGGATGGCGCGAACCCGCCATCGGCTGGGGCCGCGTCGAGCAGATTCCGCACCGGCATCGCGTCGGGGGCGTCGGCGAGCGCGTCGGCTGACGTGACCGCTTGCCGTAGCCCGGCGTGCGGTATTCCGGTGACACGCACCATGTCCGGCCGGTCTGTCCGGAGGTGCTCGACCAGTGCCTCCATGGTCGCGAACCGAGCCCATGGCTGTGCCGGCGCCGCGGCGAGCGAGCGGACCGGAGCGGTGTGCAGGACCACCTGATAGCGGTAGCGACTGAGTTCGTTGATCGCTCGCATCCGACCGAGCTGGATCTCGACGCCCGTGATGCCGGTCAGGTGCTGCCGCAGGGCGATGAAGAACTCGGGGGCGAGCAGCAGTTCCCGCTCGGCGAGCAGGGCGCGGCGTACCCGCTCGCGCACGTTCGCGGCGGTGTCGGTCCCTTCGGCCCGCACGAGCTCCACCCCGGCGGTGAAGTACGGCAACAATGTCAGGTTCCGGACGTCGCCGAGGTACAGCGTCCCGCCGGGCGCGAGCAGTCGCAGGGCCTTGCCGACCACGTCGAGCACGTATGCGGCGTCGGGGAAGTACTGCACCACCGAGTTGATCACGACGGTGTCGAAGTGGCCTTCGGGGAGCCCTTCGGTCACGTGCGCGGGTTGGACCCGCAGCCGTACCCGCTCCGCCCACGGTTGTCCGGCCACCTTGGTGCGAAGGGACGCGATCGTCGGTGCGGCGAAATCGGTGGCCCAGTATTCGTCGCAGTCGGGGGCCAGTTCGGCGAGCAGCAGCCCGCCGCCCACACCGATTTCGAGCAGCCGGTGCGGCCGCAGTCGGCGGATCGACTGCACGGTCGCGTCCCGCCACTGCAGCATCTCGTCGTGGGGCAGCGGTTCGCCGGTGTCGCTGGCGTTCCAGCCACTGAAGTCCGCCGCGAGGGGTTCTCCTGCCGCGAAGGGTTCGGTGTCCTGCGAGTACACGTCCTCGTACAGCGCCTGCCAGCTCTCGACCGCTGCCGATTCTCGATCGATGTCCGCGTGCACGGTCAGCTCGCGGTCGAGCACGACGTACCCGACCAGCTGCTTGCCCTCGGTGTCCCCGGGGACCTGGCGCGCGATCACCGCCGCCTGCGCGACCGCGGGATGCGAGGTCAGGACCGCCTCGATCTCCCCGGGCTCGACCCGGAATCCGCGGATCTTGACCTGTGCGTCGACGCGGCCGACGAAGTCGAGGTGTGCAGCCGTCACCTCCCCGGATTCGGTGCGCCCGCAGGGCGTCCAGGTCACGAGGTCTCCCGAGCGATACATTCGCTGCCCGGCTTCCCCGAACGGGCACGCGACGAACCGGCTCGCTGTCATCGCCGGCCGGCCGTGGTAGCCGCGGCCGACGCCGGCCCCGGCGATATACAGCTCTCCGGGTACTCCGACCGGTACCGGTTGCAGACCGGCGTCGAGGACGTACACCCGCACACCGTCGATGGGCACCCCGATCGGCACCGTGGTCCGGGCCTGGCCGTCGGTGGTGGGAACGGTGTGCGCGGTGGCGCAGACTGTGGTCTCGGTAGGTCCGTAGGCGTTGATCACCAGGATGTGCGGATGCGCGGTGCGAAAACGGTCGACGGCCACCGGGGACAGCGCCTCACCGGCGGTGACGACGCAATCGACCTGCTCCCACACTCGGTCCGGCGCGATGACCGGATCGGTCATCAGGTGAAACATCGGAGTGGACACGAACATCGACGTGACGCCGTGGTCGTGCACCGTGTGCGCGATGCCCGCCGGATCTGCTGGTCCGGGCTCGGTGACGACGAGTTCGATGCCGTTGAGCAGGGCCGGCCAGATCTCGAACACGGATGCGTCGAACCCTGGCGACGACGTCATCGACATCCGCCGCCGAGGCCGGTTCGTCGGCCAGCCGTGGGCGACCAAATGGACCAGGTTGCGGTGGGTGATCACCACGCCCTTGGGTACACCGGTCGAACCCGAGGTGTAGATGAGATACGCCGGGTGTTCGGACCTCAGGGGCATGCTCCGGTCGGCATCGGTGACGGTAGCGTCCCCCGCCGCATCCGGGTCGTCGACCGAGGCCGCGCTCGTGTCCAGCAGCAGGACGGGGCAGGCATGGGAAGGCAGTTGCCCGGCGACGCCCGACTCGGTCACCATCAGGTGCACAGCGGCGTCCTCGAGGATGAATGTCGTGCGCTCGCCCGGATAGTTGGGGTCGATCGGCAGGTACGCGCCGCCGGCGGCCGACACCCCCAGCATTGCCACGATCATCGTCGCCGACCGGTCCAGGGCGACCGCCACGACCGACTCCGGGCCCACACCCTGGGCGATCAACCGGTGGGCCAACCGGTTCACGCGAACGGCGAGCTCGCGGAACGTCCAGTGTTCGGCACCGAACCTGAGCGCCACGGCGTCCGGGGTGGCCGATGCCTGTTCGGCGAACAGCATCGGTACGGTCGCGTCCGGGACGGCGGCCGCGGTGCCGTTCCATTCCCGCAACACCCGCAGACGCTCACTCGGTTCGAGGAGGTCCACCAGCTCGAACCGGCTGTGCGGAGAGGTCACCATCGCGGTGAGTACCCGCACGAAGCGAGCCGCGAGCTGCTCCACGGTCTTGCGATCGAACAGGTCGCTGGCGTACTCGATCGTTCCCCGCATCCCGCCCGGTGCACCCGATGTCGCCGAGCGGTCGGACAGGTTGAAGAACAGGTCGAAACGTGCGACCCCCGCCGTCAGCGGCTCCACCGTCACCTGCAACCCGGGATAGTCCAGCACCGGAACGGGAACGTTCTGCAACGCCATCGCGACTTGGAACAACGCGTGATGGGCAGTGGACCGAACCGGGTTGAGCAACTCGACGAGGCGCTCGAAGGGAGCTTCCTGATTCTCGTACGCGGCCAGCGCTTTCGTCCTGACCTGGTCGAGAACGTCGGTGAACTCGTCGATTCCGGAGAGATCGACACGCAGCACCCAGGAGTTGACGAAGAAGCCGACCAGGTCGGCGAGCGCCTCATCGGTGCGACCGGCTACCGGACCACCGATGGTGATGTCGTTCCCGGCGCCGAGCTTGTGCAGGAGCACCGCCAGTGCCGACTGCACCACCATCGATGCGGTCGCTCCGCGAGACCGGGCGAGAGCATCGACCGACGCACGCAGCCACTCGTCGACGGTGAACTCGACCAGCCCGCCCCGGAAGGACTGGATCGGCGGCCGGGGCCGATCGGTCGGCAAGCGGAGCTGTTGCGGCGCGTCCGCCAATTCGGCTCGCCAATAATCGAACTGGCGCGACAGTACGCTCTCCGGATCGTCCTCCGCACCGAGCACCCCCCGCTGCCACAGCGTGTAGTCGGCGTATTGCACCGGCAACGGATCCCAGGCCGGCTCCACCCCCGCCGCCCGGGCACCGTATGCGGTCATGACGTCGCGCACCAACGGGACCATCGAGGCACCGTCGCCGGCGATGTGATGGAGCACAAGCATCAGTACGTGGTCGTCGGGAGCTAGTCGCAACAGGGCCGCACGTACCGGAATCTCGGCCGACAGATCGAACCGATACCCCGCCTCCGTCGCGATCGCGTCGACCATCCGTTCGGGGGCCACCGTTGTCACCGGTAGCGACAATGTCACGGTGTCGGCGGGCAGGATCCGCTGGAAGGGGACTCCCTCGTCCTCCTCGAACACCGAGCGCAGACTTTCGTGGCGCGCAACCACATCGCTGAACGC
>NZ_JBHXMY010000135.1:0-12457 GCF_042720195.1 Nocardia sp. NPDC058497
GCAGGTTGTGTGGGTGGTGCGGGTCTATGTGCTTCATCTGCTTCTGCAGTTGGCGAAGGTGGGTCTGGGTGCCCGGCGTCGCTTCCCAGCCGGTGATCACACGGAACAGCAGGACCGCGCCCCACGGGCCGATGACCCACATCGGCCAGAAATAGGTGAGCTCGCCCGCGGTCAGCGAGATCAGACCCCAGATGACCAGCACGATCACGCTGACACCGAGCCAGCTGCCCGCCTCGATGCGCTGCCAGACCGGAATGCGCTGGCCGGGTTTGCGCTCGGCGGGTGCGGTGGCCTGCTTCGTCAACGGTGGCAGGTCGGACAGCACGACAGCGAGTTCGTCGCGCGTGGTGGTCGCGTAGACCTTGGCGACGCGCTGGTCGTACTCGGCCAGGTCGAGGCGCCCGTCGGCCAGGTGGGTGCCCAGCTGGGCGACGATCGCGTTGCGCTCGGCATCGGACGCGCGTGTGCCGGGGGTGATGTCCATGCCGACATCCTCTCGTTCACCAACCACAGTGGAGTATTGGTTCCAGCCTCCACCCTCCACTGTGTGATGTCAACCCGCGTGCGACGGGTCAGAGGATGGCGAAGGCCACCACGAGACCGAGCGCGAAGTGCGCGGCGGCGACCACGAGCACCTCGGGGGTATAGGTCTCGGCGTGCAGCGTGCGGCCGATGTCGATGCCGGTGACCTTCTCGATCACCCGCACCGAGACCACCTGCGCCACGATGCCGACCAGGCCGTAGACGACCGCGGCGATCAGCCCTTCCGACAGCTTGTTGACGCCACCGGTGGCCAGCACGGCGAACACGACGATGAACGCCATGCTCACCATGCCCGCCGCGGACACGATCAGCGCGTTGGGCTTGCCCGCGACGACCAGGTCGCGCAGCTTGCCCGGCGTGGTCAGGTCGATGGCGAAGAAGCCGATCAGCATCAATACCAGGCCGATCAGGCAGTACAGGATGATGGCGCCGACGCCTTCACCGAGCGCACTCCAATAACCCGATTCCAGGGCGAGGGCGGTCATCGTGGTCCTTTCGAACAGTGGTGGGTGGTCACGGGTCAGTCGACGATGCGGTGCGGCACGAACGCGGCGCCGTCATCGGTGATTAGGCCCGCCGTCTCGCGGATACCGAGGCCCGCCGCGGTGTCACCGACGACCCAGGCGCCCAGCACCGGACGCATGCCGTCGAATTCCGGAAGCGGGTCGAGCAATTGATAGACGAAGCCCTCGGCGCCGTACACGCCGCCGGTCGCGGTCTCCATGCCGGGACCGACGATGGTCATGTTGGCACCCTCGCGGCCGAGCTTGGGTTTGCGGATGTATTCGGTGAGCTCGTGCGGGCTGTCGAGGTAGGCGGGCAACAGGTTCGGGTGTCCGGGGTACATCTCCCACAGGACGGCCAGCAGCGCCTTGTTGCTGAGCAGCGTCGTCCACAGCGGTTCGATCCAGGCCGTGGCGGGCAGACTCTCGACCACGCGCCTGCCGAAGTCGTCGTCGAGGATCCACTCCCACGGATACAGCTTGAAGGCCGCCTCGATCGGCGCCTCGGCCAGATCGACGAAGCGGTGCAGTTCGGTGTCGTAACCGATCTCCTCGATCGGCAGCGCGACCGTATCGAAGCCGGCCTCGGCCGCCGTCTCCTGCATGTAGGCGGTGGTCACGTTGTCCTCGCCGGTCGCGTCGGCGCCCGACCAGGTGAAGTGCAGCTCGGTGCCGGGCAGGACGCCGCGCAGTTCCTTCCAGCGTTCCACCAGCTTCTCGTGCAGCGAATTCCATTGGTCGCCACCGGGATACACCTGCTGCAACCAGTGCCACTGGATGATCGCGGCCTCGAGCAGCGAGGTGGGGGTGTCGGCGTTGTACTCGAGCAGCTTGGCCGGACGACGCGCGTCGTAGCGCAGATCGAAGCGGCCGTACACGTACGGGTCACTGCGGCGCCAGGATTCGGCGATCGGCCCCCAGCTCCATTCCGGCAGACCGAAATCGGCGTACCGCTCGGTGAGCACCACGTGCTCGGCCGCGTGCAGGCACATCGACTGCAGCAGTTCCACATCGGCTTCCAGCGCGAGGATCTCGTCCATCGAGAACTCGTAGTGCACCGATTCGTCCCAGTACGGTCGCGGCTGCCCGCTGGCATCGCGGCCGGGCGCGCCGTACACCAGGCCCTGACTCTCGATGATCTGCTGCCAGCTCGGTCGCGGCGTACCCACCACCCGGCGCACTAGGACCCGCTCCCGCCGGTCGACTTGCTGCCGAGCCCGCCGCGCTGGATCGTGGTGCCGCTCTTGGTGGTGATGGTCGCGTTGCGCGGTTTCACCGAGCTGCCGCCGACCGGCGGTTTGCCGATGGTGGGCGTGCCGCCGTAGTGGTACCGGTACTGCGGCCAGCCGAGCAGGATCAGGGCGCCACCGCCGCCGTGACTGGTGTCGCTGCGGAAGTTGGTCTTGCCGTCGCCGCACTTGTCGTCCGGGACGACGACTTCGTTGCCGTTCTGGTCGATCTGCACGCACGAGGCGGTCACCTGGTCGGGCGCGGCGATCGCCCGGTAGGCCAGGTAGCCACCGCCGACCAGCGCGGCGACACCGACGATGGCGACGCCGCCGATCATCACGCGTTTCCTGGTGCGCCGCTTGGCTTCCGCGGCCTCGGCCGCCGCGCGCTGGGCCTGCTCGGCCTGCTTGCGCGCCTTGTCGCGGGCCCGTGCCTCGCCGACCGTGGGCGGGCGCGGCTGGGTGACGCCGGGTTCCTGCCTGGCCATCCGGCCCGGCCGCGAGGGCTCGGGTTCCGGCGCGGCGGGCGGCTGCTGCGGCATCGGCGGCCAGCCGGCACCGGGATCCGGTGGCTGCCACGGCGACTGCCCGGAGCCACCGTTCGGGGGCTCACCGGGTTGATCGGGCGGACCAGGGTTCTGTGTGCTCACCGCTGCCGCCCCCTAGCCCCCGAAGTCACCACTAGCGCTCCTCGAATCCCGTCATGTCGCCCCGCGCGGGCTCCCAGCTTTCCACAACCAGGTCTACCCGGCCAGGTGCATGGCCGGACCGTAGCAGTTCCAGCAGCTTCTCGTCCGCGGTTCGCGGCCCTTCGGCGACGACGTGCACCCGGCCGTCACTGTGGTTGCGGGCGTAGCCGGTGAGCCCGAGTTCCAGTGCGCGCGAGCGGGTCCACCAGCGGAAACCCACCCCCTGCACCATCCCGTGCACCCAGGCGCTCAGCCGAACCGGCGTCTGGCTCATGCTGCATCCAATCTGCATGAGCGGGGTCCCTGCGTGGTGACGCTCCGCTGCCGCCTCCGGGCCTGCCCGCTCATGCGTCGATGTCGAAGTTCAAGGTCACCTTGGTGCCCGACTTGAGGGTGCGGCCAACGGTGCACACCTTGTCGACGGCGCGCTGCACGGTGACCAGTAGTCGTTCGCGTGCGGCCTCGTCCAGCTCGGACAGATCCAGTTCGACGACCTCGTCGATCTGCGGGTACAGCTCGTTCTCCCGGTCGGCGTCGCCGGAGACCCGGATGGTGGCGTCGAAATCGTCGCCGAGGCGGCGCGAGAGCGGCAGGTCGGAGCTGAGCCCGGTGCAGGCGGCGAGGGCGATCTTGAGCAGCTCACCGGGGGTGAACGCGCCTTCGACGCCCTGCGAGGCGATCAGGACCTCCGCCCCACGGTTGCTGCGCCCGGTGTAGGCCCTGGTTCCGGTGCGCTCGACCCACAGTTCGGTCGGTGCGGTGGTCACGGGTGCGTTCAGCTCAGCCATAGCCCTGATCCTGCCATTCGCGTCGAAGACGATTCACGCCTGGGAACGTCTTCGCCCAGGGCGGCATTCCAGCGTAGTGACCCGGGGCACGCTCACTCCTGGAAGCGATACCCCATGCCCGCCTCGGTCAGCAGGTGCCGCGGGTTGGCGGGGTCGTCCTCGAGTTTGCGCCGCAGCTGCGCGAGATAGACCCGCAGGTAGTGGGTCTCGGTGGCATAGGCGGGACCCCACACCTCACGCAGGAGTTCCTTGCGCCCCACCAGCTTTCCGCGATTGCGCACCAGCATCTCGAGCATCCCCCACTCGGTGGGTGTCAGATGCACGGCCTCACCCCGCTTGGTGACCTTCTTGGCGACCAGGTCGACGGTGAACGAGTCGGTGACCACCACCGGGTCGACGCTGTCGACATCGGTCGCGCCGCGCCGGACCGCGGCCCGCAGCCGGGCCAGCAGTTCGTCCATCCCGAACGGCTTGGTGACATAGTCGTCGGCGCCCGCGTCGAGCGCTTCGACCTTGTCGGCCGAGTCGGTGCGCGCCGAGAGCACCAGCACGGGCGCCGAGGTCCAGCCGCGCAACCCGGCGAGCACCTCGATGCCGTCCATATCGGGCAGACCCAGATCGAGAACGATGACATCGGGGTGCTTCTCGGCGGCGGCGCGCAAGGCGGCCGCACCGTTGCCCGCGGTGATCACCTCGTACCCACGGACCGACAGATTGATCCGCAAGGCCCGCACGATCTGTGGCTCGTCGTCGACCACCAGCACTGTGGTGGCGGCCGGAGCCTGATTCTTCACTGTTCCGCCTCTCCGGGACTTCTGGCCAGGCTCGTGTGCGTGGGGACATCAGGTCGGCGGCTTGCGGTCGGGTTCCCGCCCGCGTGAGCCCGTGCCCGGTGAGTTACCCATGTTCGGGCGTTCATTCTGTAGTCCCGTCCGGTTCGGCGGTGAGGTCGGGCGCCGGAGGTACACCCGACGGCAGGTCGACGAGCATGGTCAGGCCGCCGCCAGGCGTTGGTTCGGCGTGCACTGTGCCGTCCATCGCCTCGACGAAGCCGCGCACTACCGACAGGCCGAGGCCGACGCCGGTGGTGTTGTCCCGGTCGCCGAGGCGCTGGAAGGGCTCGAACAACTGCTCCTCGGTGCCCGCCGGGACGCCGGGGCCGATATCGACGACGGCGATCGAGACCCGGTCGCCGTCGTGTTCGGCGGTGACCCGGACCGGCGTCTCGCGACCGGAGTGGCGCAGGGCGTTGTCGATCAGATTGGCCAGCACGCGCTCGAGCAGGCCGAGGTCGGCGAGCACGGAGACTTCCCCGACCTCCACCTTCACCCGGTCCATCGCCGCGCGGCGCAGCCCGCGGGTGCCCATGCCGACGCTGACGAGCGCGCGATGCACGGCCTCGTCCATGTACACCTGCCGCAGCTGCGGGGTAACGACGCCGACGGCGAGCCGGGACGAGTCGAGCAGATTGCCCACCAGCGCCGTCAACTGGTCGACCGACTCCTCGATCGCCTCCAGCAGCTCACCGGTGTCCTCCGGGGAGAACTCGATGTCATCGCTGCGCAGGCTGGACACCGCGGCTTTCGCACCGGCCAGCGGGGTGCGCAGGTCATGGCTGACCGCCGAGAGCAAGGCCCGGCGCAATCGATCCGCTTCGAGCAGCGCCGCCGCCGCACTGGCTTCCTCGGCCAGCCTCGCCTGCCGGACCAGCCCGACCGCCTGATTGGCGACCGCGTTGAGCACCGGCCGGTCGGTGGAGTCGATCGACCGGCCCGCCAGCAGCAGATGGCTCTGCGCGTCCCCCGCCTCGATGACGGTCTCGGCCTCCGACGGCCGCATCGGCGGTTCCGGTCCCACCGCGGCGACGATCTGATCGCCGCACTGCACGCTCACCGCGCGCTGCCCGTAGGTCTCGCGGACCTGCTCGAGCAGGTTCGGCAGGTCGGCGCCGTGCAGCACCGAACCGGCGAACATCGTCAGCAGCTCCGCCTCGCGGGAGGCCTTGCGCGCCTGCACCGTTCGCTTGGCCGCCACATCGACCAGCGCGGCGACCGCGACAGCGACGATGAGCAGCACGACCACGGTGACGAAGTTGTCCGGCTCGGCGATGGTGAAGCTGTAGCGCGGCTCGGTGAAGTACCAGTTCAGCAGCAACCCCGACAGCAGCGCCGACAGCCCGGCGGGCACCACGCCGCCGAACAGCGCCACCGCGACGACGCCGACGAAGAACATGGCGCTGAGTCCGCCCAGTTTCAGCCAGCCGTCGAGGAGGACACCGCAGATCAGGCTCACCAGCACCGGCACGACGATCGCGGCCAGCCACGCGGTGACCGGGCGGCGCGGACGCAGCCAATGCCTGCGCACCCCACGGTTGGCTTCCTCGTGGGTCACCATGTGCACGTCGATCTTCCCGGACCGCTGCACCACGGTGGACCCGATGCCCTCGTCGAGCATCCTGGCCCACCGCGACCGCCGCGACGTACCGAGCACCAACTGGGTGGCGTTGACTTCCCGCGCGAACTCGAGCAGCGCGGTGGGCACGTCGTCACCGGTGACGGTGTGCAGCGACGCGTCGAGACCGGCGGCGAGTTCGCGCAGCTTGGCCATCCGCTCGGTCGACACCCCGGCCAGCCCGTCGCCGCGCACCACGTGCACCACGACCAGATCGGCGCTGGACTTCGACGCGATCCGCCCGGCCCGGCGCACGACCGTCTCCGATTCCGGCCCGCCGGTCACCGCGACGACCACCCGCTCGCGGGCCTCCCACAGCTCGGTGATCTTGTGGTCGGCCCGGTATCTGGCGAGCGCGGCGTCGACCTGATCGGCCAGCCACAGCAGCGCGAGTTCGCGCAGCGCGGTCAGGTTGCCGGGTCGGAAGTAGTTGCGCAGCGCCGCGTCGACCTTGTCGGCGGCGTAGACATTGCCGTGGGAAAGCCTGCGCCGCAACGCTTCCGGCGTGAGGTCGACGAGCTCCACCTGGTCGGCGGCACGGACGACGGCATCGGGCACGGTCTCGCGCTGCTCGATGCCGGTGATCTGCTGGACCACATCGTTGAGGCTCTCGAGGTGCTGCACATTGACCGTCGAGATGACGTCGATGCCCGCGTCGAGCAACTGCTCCACGTCCTGCCAGCGCTTCTCGTGCGCACTGCCCGGCGCGTTGGTGTGCGCCAGCTCGTCGACGAGCACCACCGCGGGCTTGCGGGCCAGCACGGCATCGACGTCGAGCTCGGGCAGCTCGGTCCCCCGGTACGCGATCAGTTTCGTCGGAATCCGCTCGATGCCCTCGAGCAGTTCGGCGGTCTTCTTCCGGCCGTGCGTCTCCACCAGGGCAGCGACGACATCGCGGCCGCGTTCCAGCCGCCGATGCGCTTCGCCGAGCATGGCGTAGGTCTTGCCCACGCCCGGCGCCGCACCGAGGTAGATGCGCAGCTGTCCGCGTTTCACCTTTCCATCATCGCGTGTAGACGCTCCGGAGCCTGCGGGCGCACCGGCAACACACCGACGGTCACCATCGGTGTGTGCGAGGTGTCGATCCGGCCGAGCACCCGGATCAGCAGCAGGGATGCGACGAAACCGAAGATCACCGCAAGGGTCACCACAGACACCGCGATCTCACTTTCCATGAACAAGGGACCGGCGGCGCCCGCCGGTGCACACCTTTGTATCCGCGCGAATATCGCCTGATCTCGATCTTTACGGAGTGTTGACGACTATCCGGCCCGCCTTGACGGCATCCTCACACCCGCCACCTGGCGTCGCGTCAACATTCCGCAAAGGCCGTGCCGCCCGGCGCTAAGGAGTCGTAAGGAAACCACGCCGAGGCCTGATCCGGCGTTTCACTCACCTAGGCGCTTCACCTCGGAGCGCAAGGAGGTTGGAAATGTCTGTCGTGGTGTTCACGGTGCTCACCGTGGCGATCTTCGCGCTGCTGGGTGTAATCCAGCGGGGGGTGGAGAAGCTGTGATCGCGAACCTTGTCGGTCTGGTTCTGGCCGTCCTCGTCGCCGTGTACATGGTCGCGGCGCTGCTCTTCCCCGAGAGGTTCTAGGTGAACACGACTACAGCGGGGATCGTCTTCGTGGCGGCCCTGGTCATCACGCTGGCCCTGGTGCATGTGCCGCTCGGCGACTACATGTACCGGGTCTACAGCAGCGACAAGCACTCCCGCGCCGAGCGGCTGATCTACCGCGCCATCGGCGCGAAACCCGAGGTCGAGCAGACCTGGCCGGTCTACGCCCGCAGTGTGCTGGCGTTCTCGGCGGTGGGCATCCTGTTCCTGTTCTTCTTCCAGCTGGTGCAGGGCGCGCTGCCGCTGCACCTCAACGATCCCGGCACCGAGATGACCGCGGCGCTGGCGTGGAACACCGCGGTCAGCTTCGTCACCAACACCAACTGGCAGAACTACTCCGGTGAGTCGACTCAGGGCCACCTGGTGCAGATGGCCGGTCTGGCGGTGCAGAACTTCGTCTCCGCGGCGGTCGGCATGGCGGTGGCGGTGGCGCTGGTGCGCGGCTTCGCCCGCCGCCACACCGGTGAACTCGGCAACTTCTGGGTCGACCTGGTGCGCGGCACGCTGCGGATCCTGCTGCCGATCGCGTTCATCTTCGCGATCATCCTGGTCGCGGGCGGCGTCATCCAGAACTTCCACCTGCACGATCAGGTCGCCCAGACCATCGGCGGCGCCCAGCAGACCCTGACCGGCGGCCCCGTCGCCAGCCAGGAGGTCATCAAGGAACTCGGCACCAACGGCGGCGGCTTCTACAACGCCAACTCCGCGCACCCCTTCGAGAACGCGAGCACCTGGACGAACTTCCTGGAGATCTTCCTGCTGATGGTGATCGCATTCTCGCTGCCACGCACGTTCGGCCGGATGGTCGGCAGCACCAAGCAGGGCTACGCGATCGTGGCGGTGATGGGCACGATCGCGCTGACCAGCATCACCCTGACCAACCTGTTCCAGCTGCAGCACCACGGCACGGTGCCGACCGCGATCGGCGCGTCGATGGAAGGCGTGGAAACCCGCTTCGGCGTTGCCGATTCGGCCACCTTCGCCGGCGCGACCACCCTCACCTCGACCGGTGCGGTGAACTCGTTCCACGATTCCTACACCAGCCTCGGCGGCCTGATGACGATGTTCAACATGCAGCTGGGCGAGGTGGCGCCCGGCGGTGTCGGCTCCGGCCTCTACGGCATGCTGATCCTCGCCGTGATCACGGTGTTCGTGGCGGGCCTGATGGTCGGTCGCACCCCCGAGTACCTCGGCAAGAAGATCACGCCCCGCGAAATCAAGCTGGCCGCTTCCTATTTCCTGGTGAGCCCGCTGATCGTGCTGATCGGCACCGCGATCGCGATGGCGCTGCCCGGCCAGCGGGCGAGCATGCTCAACAGCGGCCCGCACGGTCTGTCGGAAGTGCTCTACGCCTTCACCTCCGCGGCCAACAACAACGGTTCCGCCTTCGCCGGACTCACCGGCAATACCGAGTGGTTCAATACCGCGCTCGGCCTGGCGATGGTGTTCGGCCGGTTCCTGCCGATCATCTTCGTCCTGGCCCTGGCCGGTTCGCTGGCCCAGCAGGGCACCACTCCCGCGTCGATCGGCACGCTGCCGACGCACCGGCCGCAGTTCGTCGGCATGGTCGTCGGGGTGACGGTGATCCTGGTCGCGCTCACCTTCCTGCCCGCCCTCGCGCTCGGGCCGCTCGCCGAAGGAATCCACTGACATGACAAGTCCCACCCTCGAAACACCGGCCGCGCCGCGGCCCGAGCACCGGACCAAGGGCGTGCAGAAGGGCGTCCTGGATCCGAAGCTGCTGCTCACCTCCCTGCCCGACGCGCTGCGCAAGCTGGATCCGCGCACGCTGTGGAAGAACCCCGTCATGCTGATCGTGGAGATCGGCGCGGTGTGGTCGACCATCCTCGCCATCGCCGACCCGAGCTTCTTCGCCTGGGCGATCGTGGTGTGGCTATGGCTCACCGTCGTGTTCGCCAATCTGGCCGAGGCTGTCGCGGAAGGGCGCGGCAAAGCTCAGGCCGACACCCTGCGAAAGGCCAAGACCGACACCGTCGCTCGCCGATTGGCCGACTGGACTCCCGGCGGCCGCATCGTCGAGGAAAGGGTCGCCGCGACCGAACTGCGCCGCGGTGATCACGTCGTCGTCGAGGCAGGCCAGGTCATCCCCGGTGACGGTGATGTCGTCGAAGGCATCGCCTCGGTGGACGAATCGGCCATCACCGGCGAATCCGCACCGGTCATCCGCGAATCCGGCGGCGACCGCTCGGCCGTCACCGGCGGCACCACCGTGCTCTCGGACCGGATCGTCGTCAAGATCACCCAGGAGCCCGGCGCCAGCTTCATCGACAAGATGATCGCGCTCGTCGAGGGCGCCAGCCGCCAGAAGACACCGAACGAGATCGCGCTCAACATCCTGCTGGCCGCGCTCACGATCATCTTCGTCTTCGCGGTCACCACACTGCAGCCGCTCGCCATCTTCGCCAAGTCGAACAACCCTGGCGTGCCGGACACTTCGGCGCTGGACGCGCACGGCATCACCGGCATCGTCATGGTGTCGCTGCTGGTCTGCCTCATCCCGACCACCATCGGCGCGCTGCTCTCGGCCATCGGCATCGCCGGCATGGACCGTCTCGTCCAGCGCAATGTGCTGGCCATGTCGGGCCGCGCGGTCGAGGCCGCGGGTGATGTGAACACGCTGCTGCTCGACAAGACCGGCACCATCACCCTCGGTAACCGGCAGGCGGCCGAATTCGTCCCGATGCCGGGCATTCTCGACGACGAACTCGCCGACGCCGCCCAGCTGTCGAGCCTTGCCGACGAGACGCCGGAGGGGCGGTCGATCGTCGTGTTCGCCAAGCAGACGTTCAACAAGCGGGAACGTTCCGCGGGCGAGCTGCCCGGTGCCACCTGGGTGGAGTTCACCGCGCAGACCCGCATGTCGGGTGTGAACCTGGCCGATGGGCACCAGCTGCGCAAGGGGGCAGCAGGTGCGGTCACCGAATGGGTTCGCGCCCAAGGCGGTTCGGTACCCGAGCAGGCGGCGGTGATCGTCGACGGCATCTCGGCCTCGGGCGGCACGCCGCTGGTGGTCGGCGAGGTCAAGGACGGCACCCCGCGGCTGCTCGGCGTCATCCATCTCAAGGACGTCGTCAAGCACGGCATGCGGGAACGCTTCGACGAGATGCGCCGCATGGGCATCCGCACGGTGATGATCACCGGCGACAACCCGTTGACCGCCAAGGCGATCGCCGACGAAGCGGGCGTGGACGACTTCCTCGCCGAGGCGACGCCGGAGGACAAACTCGCCCTGATCAAGAAGGAACAGGACGGCGGCCGCCTGGTCGCCATGACCGGTGACGGCACCAACGATGCCCCCGCCCTGGCCCAGGCCGACGTGGGCGTGGCGATGAACACCGGCACCTCGGCCGCCAAAGAGGCGGGCAATATGGTCGATCTGGATTCGGACCCGACCAAGCTGATCGAGATCGTCGAGATCGGCAAGCAATTGCTGATCACCCGTGGCGCGCTCACCACCTTCTCGATCGCCAACGACATCGCCAAGTACTTCGCGATCATTCCCGCGTTGTTCGTGGCGCTGTTCCCCGGCCTGGACGCGCTGAACATCATGCGCCTGGCCAGCCCGCAGTCGGCGATCCTGTCGGCGGTCATCTTCAACGCGATCATCATCGTGGCGCTCATCCCGCTGGCGCTGCGCGGTGTCAACTACCGGCCGAGCAATGCCTCGAAGCTGTTGAGCCGCAATCTGACGATCTACGGCCTGGGCGGCATCATCGCGCCGTTCCTCGGCATCAAGATCATCGACCTGCTCGTCCAACTCCTCCCCGGGATGTCCTGAAATGCGTATGTCAACCTGGATCCGCCAGCACCTGGCCGCCCTGCGCGCCCTGCTCGTGCTGACCGTGATCACCGGAATCGTGTACCCCGTCGCGGTTTTCGCGGTCGCGCAGCTGCCCGGGCTGAACGACAAGGCCGACGGCTCGCTGATCGAGCGCGACGGAAAGCTGGTGGGCTCCAGCCTGATCGGGCAGTCGTTCACCGACGCCGACGGCAAGGCCATGGTCCAGTACTTCCAGAGCCGCCCGTCGGCCGCGGGCGACGGCTACGACCCGCTGTCCACCGCGGCGAGCAATCTGGGCCCGGAGGACATCGTCGACACCGCCGCCCGCCCCAGCCTGCTCACCACCGTGTGCACCCGCTCCAAGGAGGTCGGCGACCGTGAGGGGGTCGACGGCGCCCGCCAGTTCTGCACGAAAGACGGTGTGGGCGCGGTGCTCTCGGTGATCGGCCCGCGTGATGCCGACGGCGACGTGTCGCGGCCGGTACAGGTGGTCAGCGTCAACGAGCTCTGCCCGGCGCAGCCGTTCCTGTCCACGTTCCGCGGCGTCGCCGTGGAATGCGCGCAGGAAGGCCAGGACTACGCGGCCGGCCGGATCATCCCGATCCTCGGCGACGCCCCCGCCGACGCCGCGGTGCCCGCCGACGCGGTCACGGCCAGCGGCAGCGGCCTCGACCCGCACATCTCCCCCGAGTACGCGGCCATCCAGGTCGAGCGGGTGGCGAAGGCACGCGGCATCACCGCCGACCAGGTCCGCGCGGTGCTGGACGCGCACACCGACGGGCGCACGCTCGGTTTCCTCGGTGAGCCGCGGGTGAACGTCGTCGAGCTCAAT
>NZ_JBHXMY010000136.1:0-12432 GCF_042720195.1 Nocardia sp. NPDC058497
GGTTCACAGACCGGGCCTGACCTGTTTTTTCGTGCTGGCCCCCCGAAAACCCCCCGTTTTGGCCGTGTGTTTGATGGACGCGGCCTGCGGACCACACCGTCCACAGTTCCGATCACTACCGTTGTCGCAGGTTCGATTCCTCGCCGGGGCGCATCGAAGATGGGAACGCAGGCGACCTGGGAATCTATGGCGGTCAACTGGTAGTCGACGCCGAATTCACCCTGAGTTGAGCGGCGATGCGGCCTTCAGCGGGTACTCATCGTCGGTGGATTCGCGCGTCGACGTCAGCAATGGCGGCGATGCTGTCGATGTCCGGCGCCCGATCAGTGCGTGTCACGGTACGTAAGTGGTGGCGAAAGCGGTGAATTCCGTGCGGAAGTCGCGGTAGGCGCGGCGCAGGTCGGCACCCGGCCACGGTTGGGGCAGGAACTCCGCGGGCAGGATCGGGTCGTGCAGGATATGACGGACGACCGCTGCTGCTACTTCGAGACGGTCTCGCATCGCGTCGGCGGCATCGAGGGCGGCCAGCAGCTTCGTCGCGATGTCGGCCCAGTCGGCGGGCTGAAACAGTCGTGTGGCGAGTTCCTCGGGGTCATCGGGCCGGCCGGTCACGTAGGTGAGCCGGTGGGCGGCGGCGATCTGTGCGGTGGTGAGGTTGTCCGGTCGACCCCATACGCCTTCGCGAATCTCACCGAACTTGTTGGCCTGTAGCGATTCTCGCAGGAGCGTTCGGTCGGCCGCGGCCTCGGCGCCGGTGGTGACGATCGCCAGTCGCCAGTCGCCGTCGTAGGGCCGCAGGATCGGATCGATGGCGAGGTCCTGCAGTTTCTGGCGTTTCAGCAGACGCGGGGTGAGCCGGTAGGTGGCCTCGTCGCGTTCGAGGTCCCCGGCCGACACCATGCGAGTCAGCGCCGCTCGCACGGTCGACTCGTGCAGGCCGAGTTCGGTCGCCAGATGCACGATCGCCGCCGCGGGCGCCTGCGCCGGATGCGCGCCCAGCAACACGCTCAAGACTGCCGACCTGGCCGTCAGGCGACGCATCGGGAGCGAGTTCTCAACCATCGGTCGATGGTAGCCAGCTGCCGGTCTGTCGACCTCGCAAGGATCGACCGGCCGAGGCGGTATTGCACATTTGCGTCATGCAATGCAGACTTGCAATACGGCCGGGGGCCGGGACACGAACCGCTGGAGGGATCGGCATGACAACCCACGAGGTGACGAATCAGGTACCGCCGCTGGTCGACTACGACCCGGCCGACTACCCCGTGGTGCTGGAAGCACTGCACCGAGCGGGCGCCGTGCATGCCGTCGACGAGCTGCACGAGGTCGGCCGCTCGGCAGGCAGTGCGCAAGCGCAGGAACTGGGTGACCTCGCGGAAGCCCACCCGCCGGTCCTGAAGACCCACGATCGCTACGGTCATCGCGTCGACGAGGTCGCCTACGACCCCAGCTACCACCAGTTGATGCGCCACGCCATCGGCTTCGGCCTGCACGGCGCACCCTGGGCCGACGAGCGCCCGGCTCCGCACCTGACGCGGGCGGCCAAACTGAGCATCTGGGCCCAGGTGGACGCAGGCCACGGTTGCCCGGTGTCGATGACCTACGCGGTGGTCCCCGCGCTGCGGGCGAATCCTGAGCTCGCCGCGGTCTACGAGCCGCTGCTCACCAGCGCGGTCTACGACCCCGGCCTGCGGGTGCCCGCGACCAAACTCGGTCTCACGGCGGGCATGTCGATGACCGAGAAGCAGGGCGGCTCCGATGTGCGCGCCAACACCACCGCCGCGGTGCCCCAGCCCGATGGCTCCTACCGGATCACCGGCCACAAATGGTTCACCTCGGCGCCGATGTCGGATTTCTTCCTGGTGCTGGCACACGCACCCGCCGGGCTGTCCTGCTTCTTCGTGCCGCGAGTGCTGCCCGACGGCACCCGCAACCCGTTCCACCTGCAGCGGCTGAAAGACAAGCTGGGCAACCACTCCAATGCCAGCAGCGAGGTCGAATACGACAACACCGTGGGCTGGCTGGTCGGCCCCGAGGGGCGTGGCGTGCCGACCATCGTCGAGATGGTGAACCTCACCCGCCTCGACTGCATCCTCGGCAGCGCCGCGGGCATGCGGGTCGGGGTCACCAACGCGGCTCATCACGCCGCGCACCGCAGCGCTTTCGGCGCGACCCTGATCGACCAGCCGCTGATGCGCAATGTGCTCACCGATCTGGCCGTGGAAGCCGAAGCCGCGACCGTGGCCGGATTGTGGCTGGCCGAGCTCACCGACCACGCGATGGCCGGTGACGAGCAGGCGGCGACGCTGCGCCGAATCGCTTTGGCGGTGACCAAGTACCACGTCTGCAAGCGTGGCCCGATCCACGCCGCCGAAGCACTGGAATGCCTGGGCGGCAACGGGTATGTCGAAGAGTCGCGGATGCCACGGCTGTACCGGGAAGCGCCGCTGATGTCGGTGTGGGAAGGGTCCGGCAATGTCGCAGCGCTGGACACTCTGCGCGCCATGGCCAAGCAGCCCGAGACTCTCGGAGCTTTCCTGGACGCGGTGAAGGCGACGGCGGGTTCGTCGGCCGAACTCGACACCGCGATCGGTCGCCTCGAACGGGAATTCGGCGACTTCGAGACGATGCAGTACCGGGCTCGCCGCGTCGTCGGGCAGATGGCGCAAGTGTTGCAGGGCTCGCTGCTGGTCCGCTACGGGCACCCAGCCGTCGCCGACGGGTACCTGCGGACCCGGCTCGCGGGCGACCGCGGCGATGTCTTCGGCACCCTCCCGCTCGGTATCGACACCGCGGCGATTCTCGAACGATCCACACCGAAGCTCGCCTGAGCTGGACAAGGAGCGCGATCAATGGCGATCACACCCGAACGCAATGCCGCCGGCGAAGCCATCGACTATGCCGAGATGCTACATGCGCTGGCTGATGCCTCGGTCGAGCGCGGCTTCAGCCCCTATCACGACATCGACTGGGACGCGCCCGAATTCCAGGTCACGCCCGACGATCGCCGGTGGGTTCTCCCCGAAACCGACCTCATCGGCCGCCACCCCTGGTATCGATCGCTGCCGGTGGGGGTCCAGATCGAGATCGGCAGGCACCGGCAGGCAGGGATGGCGAAGGTGGGGCTGCAGTTCGAGCAGCTGCTGATGTCCGGGGTCATGCTCTATCTGCTGAACCTGCCCAACGGTTCGGCCGAGTTCCGTTACGCCACCCACGAAGTCATCGAAGAGTGCAACCACACGCTGATGTTTCAGCAGGCCGTCAACCGGTCCGGGGCCGATGTGGTCGGCTTCGGCAGGCTCTTTCGCAGCGTCGCGCCGCTGATCCCGCTGATCGCCCGGATCTCGCCGACCTTCTTCTTCATGTGCATCCTCGCGGGCGAAGAGCCGATCGACCACATCCAGAAGGCATTCCTGCGCGGCCACCCCGGGGACTATCACCCGATTTTGAAGGACGTCATGCGGATTCACGTGGCCGAGGAAGCGCGCCACATCTCGTTCGCGCACGAGTTCATCCGCAGGCACGTGCCGGAGTCAGGGTTCCTCGCCCGGGGTGCGCTGTCGGTGCTGCTACCAGTGGCTATGCGCGTCGCGTGCGAGCTGATCGTTCCGCCTTCGCGGGAGTTCTGGTCCCGGTTCGCCGTGCCCGATCACGTCCGGCGCGAGTTGTTCTGGGCGTCAGCGGGATCGCGCCGCGAACGTCGCGGCTATTTCGGCGATGTGCGCGCGCTCGCCCACCAAGTGGGACTCATGAACCCGGTGGCGCGGGGTGTCTGGAAACTGGCGGGCATCGATGGGCCACCCACGCGGTATCGCGGTGAGCCGGTCCGGGAGCCGACGCCGCGGGCGCGGCCTGCCGATTGATATCTCCCTGTCGAATTCGAAGGAGCCTACTGTGTCCCACCCCGAGCCCGAATCCGGCGAACGACCTGCGGCCTGGTATGAGAGCTGGACCGAAGGTCCCGAGTCGCCGTGGCGGCACCGCCCCGATCCGGACTTCGAGCGCGAGTACTCCACGCTCACCTATGAACGCGACGGCCGGATCGCCCGGATCATGTTCAACCGCCCGGACAAGGGCAACGCGATCACCCCGCATACCCCACGAGACCTGGCGCACGCGGTGGAGCGGGCCGACCTGGACCCGCGCGTGCACGTCATCGTGGTGTCCGGGCGCGGTAAAGGGTTCTGCGGCGGCTACGACCTGGACATGTTCGCCGAGCAGAGCTTCGCGGGCGCGGGCGGACCGGACGAGATCAACGGAACCGTGCTCGACCCGGTGGTCAATGCGATCAACCACAATCCGCAGGGGGTGTGGGACCCGATGATCGATTACGCCATGATGAGCCGGTTCACCAAGGGCTTTGCCAGCCTGATGCACGCCAACAAGCCGACAGTGGCCAAGCTGCACGGCTTCGCGGTGGCCGGCGGCACCGATATCGCGCTGCACGCCGATCAGATCATCTGCGCCGACGACACCAAGATCGGGTATCCGCCCACCAGGGTCTGGGGCATTCCGGCGGCGGGCCTGTGGGCGCACCGGCTCGGGGACCAGCGCGCCAAGCGGCTGCTGTTCACCGGCGACTGCATCAGCGGCAAGCAGGCCGCCGAATGGGGTCTGGCGGTGGAGTCCTGTCCCGCCGAGGAACTCGACGAGCGCACCGAGGCGCTGGTGGAGCGCATCGCGCGGATGCCGGTCAACCAGCTGATGATGGCCAAGCTCGCGCTCAACTCCGCGCTGAACACCCAGGGCGTCGCCAACTCGGCCATGATCAGCACCATCTTCGACGGGATCTCCCGGCACACGCGCGAGGGCTACGCATTCCAGACCTATTCCGCCACCGCAGGTTTCCGGAAGGCCGTGCGGGAGCGCGACGAACCGTACGGCGATCACAAGCGCGCCCAGTTCGAGCGGTGATGCCGAGATGACCGCGAGCACCATGACAGTCGACTACGACGGACCGGCCGGACGGCGACGCGCCGATGAGCGTCTCGCGGTTGCGGCTGTCCGAGTCGGTGATCGCCGCTGTCAGCGGCTATGCCGTCGCTTGCCCCGGGACGGCTGACCGAAACCGCCGCGCTGGCCGACGATTCGGCCACGGCGCCATCTTGATTTCCCACGACACCCTCGCGGGCGCGACCCGCTTCGCCGACGGCGCGGCCGTCACGGCGAGTTCGCCCACAACGGAGAAGGAATCACCGAGTAATGAGCAGTCTCGCCGGCAAGTCGGCCATCGTGACCGGTAGCGGTCGCGGTATCGGTGCCGCCATCGCCCACAAGCTCGCCGCGCACGGCGCGCAGGTCGTGGTCAACGACCTCGATCCGGCAGCTGCCGAAGAGACCGTGCGCGAGATCCGGGCCGCTGGGGGAGCCGCCGTCGCCTGCGCGGGCAATATCTCCGAGACGGGTTTCGCCGATCGGTTCGTCGCGACCGCCGTCCAGGCATTCGGTGGGCTCGACATCATCGTCAACAACGCCGGATACACCTGGGACGGGGTGGTGCAGAAGGTCAGTGACGAGCAGTGGGACGCCATTCTGGACGTGCACCTCAAGGCGCCGTTCCAGATCCTGCGGGCCGCGCAACCGGTGATCAGCGCCGCGTCGAAGCGGGAGAAGGCCGCGGGCGCGACCGTCACCCGCAAGGTCGTCAACATCTCCTCGCTCGCCGGTCTCTACGGCAACGCCGGGCAGATCAACTACTCCGCGGCCAAAGCGGGCATCCTCGGGGTCACCAAGGCGATGGCCAAGGAGTGGGGCCGCTACCGGGTCACCGTCAACGCCGTCGCGTTCGGGTTGATCAAGACTCGGCTCACCGAGTCCGCCGCCGACGGGGACGCGACCATCGAGATCGAGGGCCGCGAACTGAAGGTCGGCGTCAATCCGATGATCCTGCAGGCCGCGCAGCACATCGCCCCACTGGGTCGGCTCGGTACGCCGGAGGAAGCGGCAGGCGCGGTCTACCTGCTGTGCCTGCCCGAATCCGACTACGTCACCGGCGAAGTCCTGGCCTGCAGCGGCGGCCTGGTCGGCTGAGCGGAGCTAGCGGAGGTCGTCGAGCATTTGCGCCCACCGGTCGGCGACCTGCGCGCGGCGGCGGGAGTCGTCGTTGAGCATGCCGGCCAGGCCGAGGCCGCGGGCGCTGTCGAGGAACGCCTGCACGGTGGTGCGCACGGTGGGGTTGTTGCCGTTCAGACCCAGCACCTCGATCAGGGCCCAGAAGCTGCGGGCCCCGACCTCCAGCTCCATGGCGGCGACGCGGGGTGTCAGCACCGGGTCGTCGGAGGCCGCGATGCACAGTTGCAGGGCGGCTTTGAACGTCGGGCCCTGGTGCAGCTCGACCACCCGGTGGACTGTCTCGCGCGTGCTGTCGGGACCGGGCGCGATGGTGTGCTGGAAAGCCTCGATCTCCTGGACGCGGGTTTCCATGATGTGCTGCACCGACGCGGTGAACAGGCCGTCGCGGTCCTTGAAGTGATGCTGGATCGCGCCACGGGTCACCCCGGCGCGCTCGGCCACTTCGGCGACGCTGGCATTGCGCCAGCCGCGGGTGGCGAGCACGTCCAGGGCCGCGTCCACGATGCGCTGGTGGGTCGCGACGCCGTTCTCGTTCTGTGGTTTGCGTCGCGCGCTCGCCGTCATCGCCGGCCTACAGCTCGACGGTCAAAGATCCCTTGGCACGTGACACACATGGGAGAAAGTATCCCGCGTCCAGTTCCTGGGGGCTCAGGGCGGTCGACCTGTGCTCTGGTGTGCCGTCGAGCACCCGCACCGCGCACGAACGGCAGAAGCCTTGCTGACAGGAGTAGGTGGCGTCCGGGCGGGCGGCGAGGATGGCGTCCAACGCGGTCTGCTCGGCGCCGACGGTCAGCGTTTCGCCGGTGCCGGCCAGGTGGATGTCGAACTCTTCGCCGTCGACCACCGGGGCGGGGGAGAATCGCTCGTAGTGGAACTCCACATCGGGTCGGCTGAGCAGGGCGGCGCGCAGTGCGTCGACCATCGGCGGCGGCCCGCAGGTGTAGACCGCGGGCGATCCGGACAGCTCGCCCAGCAGCAGCGCGGGCTCGGCCAGGCCGGTTTCGTCGTCGCTGTGGATGGTGATCTTGTCCCCGTAGGCTGCGAGCTCGGGCAGGAAGGCCATCGAGTCCCTGTTGCGTCCGCAGTAGATCATCGTCCACGGCATCCCGATCTGGTCGAGGACTGCGAGCATCGGCAGGATCGGTGTGATCCCGATGCCGCCTGCGATCAGGCGGACCGCTGTCGTCGACTGTTTGTAGCCGCCGACGGCGAGCGGGAAGGCATTGCGCGGCAAGCCGATCCGCAGCCGGGTTCCCACCACCAGGCCCTGATGGACTTCGGCGGACCCACCGCGACCATTCGGGATGAACCGCACCGCGATGCGATAGCGGTGGCGTTCGTCCGGATCACCGCACAGCGAGTACTGCCGCATGATGCCCGAGGGCAGTTCGAGGTCGAGGTGCGCGCCGGGCCGCCACGGCGGCAGTTCCGCGCCGTCGGGCAGTTCGAAGGTCACCGCGACGACGTTCTCGTCCTGGGCCACCAGCTCGCGGTCGGTGACCACGACATCGAAGAACTGCTGTGGTCGACCGAGCCCGGTTTCGGGGAGCGCGGCGAAGCCGTCGATCCAGTTCAGCGCGTCCATGCCCCGGGCGAGCACCCACATCAGCGGGTCATGGCGGAATCGGCCGTGCGCGTGGGCGGGAATCTCGCGCAGGCGAGGTCGGTCCGACATCGTCGCTCCTGTCATGCCGCGGTCCGGGATTCGATGGTCGCGAGGTAGGACAGCGCCTGGGCCATCGAACCGGTGTCATCGGGCTGGTAGCTGGGCGTGAGGTAGTCGTAGACCGCGCTCAGCACCATGCCCAGGGTCGGCAGCAGGCCCCGTCGGCCGTCCCGGATGACCTCGTAGAGCACCCGCAGCCGGGAGTTGGTCGCGGCGGGATCGTTCTTGACCAGGTACCAGATGAACCTGGCCGAAATCCAGACGGTCACCGGGAACACCACGAGCATCGTCCGCAGCCGACGGGAATAGCGGTCGTCGAAGTACTCGGCCATCTCGTGGGCGACGGTGCGGTGTTCCATCTCCTCGGCGCCGTGCCACCGGAACAGGGCGGTCATGTTCGGGTCGGCGTGGTATTCGTCCCAGGTGCAGTTCAGCACGTAGTGGCCGAGGAACGCGGTGAAGTTCTCGAGCGCCGCGGTGATGGCCAACCGGTTGATCAGATGCTGCCTGATCCGTCGCGGGTTGCGGTATGCGCGTGGGCCGAGCACTCGGCGCAGGAAGAAGCGCGATTGTGCCAGCAGCGGTTCGGGATCGATGCAGTTGCGCTGGAAGTAGTCGCCGAGCGAATCGTCGTGCGCGTTCGCGTGCATGGTCTCCTGGCCGATGAAGCCGAGAACGTCCTCGCGCAGGCGGGGGTCGCGAATTTCCGGCAGTGCCTCTTTGAACGCTTCGATGAAGAATCGTTCGACCTCGGGGAAGAGCAGGTGATACGAGCTGACCACATGGGAGGCGACCGCGTGACCGGGAATCCAGTGCAGGGGAGTCCCGGTGAGATCGAAGTCCACCTGGCGGGCCTTGAGCTGTAGCGGGCCGATGTCGACGGCGTCCATGACCGGCCGGGTCCTCTTGCGCAACTTCATGTCAGGCTCCTTTGCCGACGAAATCGATGATGTGCCGAGTGACGATCTCGGGCTGTTCCAGGTGGGTGAAGTGGCCTGCGGCCGCGACGACGGTGCGGCGGCTGCCTGCCGGGAGGTGGTCCAGCGCGTCGGCGCCGGTGTCGACCAGTCCGCAGGTGTCCTCGGCGCCTTGCAGATAGAGGGTGGGGACCTGCGGCGCGGCGAAGGCGGCCAGTTGTTCGTAGCGGTAGTCGCGGGTGCGGCGGTAGAGCGGGTTCCAGACGGCACGGTAGTAGCTGAACGCCGCCCGTCGGCGCGCGCGGCCGGCCAGGGCGATCAGTCCCAGCTCGCGGTGCCGGGTCACCGCCGAGTTCGAGTTCGGGGCCCACGCCCGCCACAGTCGCTCGATCAGCCAGGCGCCGATCGCGTCGGAGACCCAGGGCAGTGAGACGAGCGTCATGTACCAGCTGCGCGGGGCCTGGCGGGCCAGCCGTGGGGCATTGACACGCAGTCGCGAGGGGGCGAACAGCGCCTTGATCGTGGCCAGCGGGGGAATGGCGATCAGCACGCTGCGGTGGAACAGGGCCGGGTGGGCCGCGGTGAGCGCGCTCACGATCGCACCGCCCCAGTCGTGGCCGATGACGATGGCGCGCTCGTCGGCGCCGATCTGGCGATGGATGGTGACGATGTCGTCGACCAGCGAGCCGATCGAGTAGTCGTCGTCGGCGGCCAGGGAGCTCGGCGCGTAGCCCCGCGTGAAAGGCGCGACGACGTAGCGGCCGGTCGCGGCGAGTGCGGGCCCGATCACTTCCCAGGTCCAGGCGCTGTCGGGAAAACCGTGCACGAGCAGTGCGGCGGGATCATCGGGATCGCCCCAGGTCAGCGCCGCCAGCTCGGCGGTGGCCGACCGGAACCGCCTCGTCGCGGGGGTGGTCGTTGACATGCGCGCCCTTTCGGTCCGCGGCCGGAACGGCCCTTGCATTTTGACATTCACTAGTGCATGGTTTTACATGTTACTCGGCGTTGCGTCAATCGTGATGTGGAAAGTTCCCAGGTAGGGGTGATGGCCGAGCCGCATGGGCGCTCGAACCTCGAGCCTTATGACATGCAAACGAGCATGAAGGGAGTCCGGTATGGGTAGCTACGATCTGGTCATCCGCGACGGGATCTGGTTCGACGGCTCCGGATCGGCGGCGCGCACCGCCGATATCGGCATCAAGGACGGCGAGGTCGTCGAGGTCAGCTCGCGGCCGCTCGACGTCGCCGAGGCCGACGAGGTGATCGAGGCCGGCGGCAAGTGGGTGATGCCCGGTTTCGTGGACATCCACACCCACTACGACGTCGAGATGCTCGCCGCCTCCGCGCTGACCGAGTCGTTGCGCCACGGCGTGACCACCACGGTGATCGGAAACTGTTCGCTGACCACGATTCTGGCGACCAATGTCGAGTGCGCCGACATCTTCAGCCGTGTCGAGGCGGTGCCGCGTGAGATCGTGATCGGCACCCTGGACAAGCACCGCACCTGGTCCACCCCGACCGAATACGCCGACGCCATCGACAAGCTCGACCTCGGCCCCAATGTCGCGACGTTCCTCGGCCAGTCCGATATGCGGATCCATGTCATGGGCATGGACCGCGCGGTCGACGACAAGGCCAAGCCGTCCGACGTCGAGCTCGAACGCATGATCGTGCTGCTGAACGAGGCGCTCGACGCCGGGTTCCTCGGCATGTCGGCCACGACGAACTGGATCGACAAGCTCGACGGTGACCTCTACCGCTCGCGCTCGCTGCCGACCACCTTCGTCAAGCGCCGCGAATTCCGCGCGTTGAACAAGGTCCTGCGCGACCGGGAACGTATCCTGCAGAGCACGCCGGAGATCTCGCTCACGCCGAACGTGCCCAAGTTCTTCCTCGCCGCGGGCGGCCGGTTCCGCCGCAAGGCCCTCAAGGTCTCGCTGCTCGCCGCCGCCGACTCCAAGGCGTATCCGCCGCTGGTGTACTTCATGATGTACGGCGCGCCGATCATCAACCGCCTGCTCAACGGAGTCTTCCGCTGGCAACACCTGCCCGTGCCGTTCACGGTGTACGCCGACGGTATCGACCTGGTCGTGTTCGAGGAATTCGGTTCCGGCGCGGCCGCTCTCGACATCAAGGACCAGATCGAGCGCAACGAGCTGTTGCGCAGCGAGGAGTACCGGCGCTGGTTCCGCCGCGACTACGAGAACAAATTCACCCCGAAGATCTGGCACCGCAACCTCTACGACGCCACCGTCGTCGACAGCCCGGACCCCGACCACATCGGCAAGAGCTTCGGCCGCCTCGCCGACGAGCGCGGCATCCACCCGGTCGACGCGTTCCTCGACCTGGTCGTCGAGCACGGCCGAAAGATCCGCTGGCGCACCACGATCGCCAACCACCGGCCCAAGTACGCCGACAAGCTCGCCGCCAACAAGAACGTGCACATGGGCTTCGGCGACGCGGGCGCGCACCTGCGCAACATGGCCTTCTACAACTACCACCTGCGGTTGCTCGAGCGCGTGAAGTCCGCGCAGGGCAAGCGCAAGCCGTTCCTCACCCTCGAGCACGCGGTGCACCGGCTCACCGGTGAACTGGCCGACTGGTACAACCTCGACGCCGGCCACCTGCGCGTCGGCGACCGGGCCGACATCGTCATCGTCGACCCGGAGGGACTCGACGGTGCGGTGCACGAGCTCGCCGAACAGGAAGTTCCCGAATACAACGGCCTGCGTCGCATGGTCAACCGCAACGACCGCGCGGTCACCGCGACCATCGTCAACGGCCGCGTCGTCTACCGCGACGGGAAGTTCGCCGACGGCCTCGGAAACGGCTGGGGGCCCGGTCGTTTCCTCCCCGCCGGTCGCAAGGTCCGTGGCACCGCCCCCACTCCCTCCGTCTCGGCACCGTCGTGCCGGAAAGGAACACCGTGCTGAAAACCGCCGAACTCGCGCGCACGCTCACCCTGCCGGTGGTCGCGGCCCCGATGTTTCTCATCTCGAAGCCGAAACTGGTGATCGCGCAGGCCCGCGCCGGGATCGTCGGCTCGTTTCCGACGCTGAACGCGCGCTCGGTGGAATCGCTGCGGGACTGGCTGGCCGAGATCGGCGAGTCGGTGGCGGCCGCGCCCTACGCCGCCAACCTGATCGTGCACCGGTCGAACACGCGCTGGGAGGAGGACCTCGCCGCGGTGGTCGACCACCGTGTACCGGTGGTCATCACCTCGCTCGGTCTGCGGTCCGAGGTCGTCGGCGCGGTGCACTCCTACGGCGGCATCGTCCTGCACGATGTGATCAACAACCGCTTCGCCCGTAAGGCCGCCGAGACCGGATACGACGGTCTGATCGCGGTCGCCGCCGGTGCGGGCGGGCACGCGGGCACGCTGTCGCCGTTCGCTCTGCTCTCCGAGATCCGGCAGTGGTTCGACGGGCTGTTGCTGTTGTCCGGCTCGATCGCGCACGGCCGCTCGGTGCTCGCCGCCCAGGCCGCCGGCGCCGACCTCGCCTATGTCGGATCGGCGTTCATCGCCACCGACGAGGCCGATGCCGCCGACGCGTACAAGGAGCAGATCTCGACCTCGACGGCCGCCGACATCGTCTACACGAACCTGTTCACCGGTGTGCACGGAAACTACCTGCGCGGCAGCATCATCGCGGCCGGTCTCGACCCGGACAACCTGCCGGTCTCGGATCCCTCGGCGATGAACTTCGGCTCCGGCGGCGACACCGATGCCAAGGCGTGGCGCGACATCTGGGGTTCCGGCCAGGGCATCGGCCCGAT
>NZ_JBHXMY010000137.1:0-12379 GCF_042720195.1 Nocardia sp. NPDC058497
ACCGCACCTGAACCCCGCCACCCCGGCCCGGAAAGGTACACCGGAAATTGCGCCCCCACACCAGCTGGGGGTGCGCGCCCCACTCGGCCCCCACCGCATCTTGCCGGGTGAGGTTCTATTGGCAGCCGCACCCGCCGCCGGACGTCGCCGCCGGACCGCAGCAGGTCGCCTTTTCGCTGCTACCGCAACAACTGGTCTGCCGTTCGGTGCTGCAACACGTGGCCGGCGCAGGCTGCGATGGTGCGTCCGGTCGACGTGTCGCCGGGGACTCGAACTCGTTCGGTGTGGTCATGGTGGCTCCTTGATCCGTGGGGGCAGGCACCAGGACAGACGGCGGAGAACAGGAAAGGACGCACCGGGCGTGCCCGCGGCTACGTAGAAGGGGTCGCGGACGCCCAGCGGCGCCTTGGCGGCTCAGTCGACGCGGGCGGCGAGTGTCGTGCCGACACGCTCGGCGGCTGCGGTGCCTGAGGCGACGCAGGCAGGGACGCCGACGCCGTGCAGGTAGGAGCCGGCCACGGCGAGCCCGTCGAGGGAGGCGACGGACGACTCGATGATGGCGATGCGGTCGGTGTGGCCGGGGGCGTATTGGGGCAGGCCGCCGGGCCAGCGCTGGACGACGGATTGGATCGGGGTGATCTCGGTGCCGGTGACGGTGGTCAGGTCGGTGACGGCGGCCGCGACGAGGTCGTCGTCGGACCAGGACAGCGGGGATTCGTCGCCGAAGCGGCCGAAGGAGGCGCGGACCAGCGCGACATCCCGGGCGCCCAGATGCGGCCATTTGCGGCTGGACAGGGTGAAGGCCTTGGCGCGCAAGGGTTCTCCGGTGGCGACGAGGATGCCGGAGTTGTCCGGCAGTCCGGTCTCGCGCGGCAGTGCCATGGCGACCAGGGCCGACGAGGACAGTTCGATGCCCGCGGCGGCCTCGGCGGCGACGGGGGCGACGTAGTGCAGGAGGCGGGCGGTGACGGGCGCCGGGGTGGCCAGGACGACGCCGTCGACCAGGCCGAGCGGGTCGACCACCCAGCCGCCGGACGCGGCCGCCACCCTGGTCGCCGCCAGAGTGGTGACCAATCGGGCGCCGGACGCCTCGACGAGCGCCCTGAGCAGGGCGCCGTAGCCGTCGCGCAGCCCGCCGAAAACCGGCGCGGTACTCGGCGGGGGCAGGGCTTCCCGAACGGCGTCGGTAAGGCTGCGCGCGCCGCGATCGAGGGCGGCGGCGAGAGTCGGCAGCGCGGCCCGCACGCCGATCGACGCACTGGTGCCCGCGTAGACGCCGCCCAGCAGCGGGTCGACACTGCGCTCGACGACCTGGCTGCCGAACCGGTCGGCGACGAGGCTGTGGACGTCGACATCGCTGCCGGGTTCCCAGTGCAGCGGCCGCTCCGGCTCGGCGGCGACCTGCGCGAGTGTCGCCTCGTCGACGAGGCCGCGCAGCGACTCCGCGTCGGATGGAATCCCCATCAGGGTGCGCCCCGGCAGCGCATGCGCCGCCCCCTGCGCCCAGACCAGCGGCCGCTTCCCCGCGGGCCGCACCAGCTGATCGTCGAGCCCGAGCTCGCCCATCAGCTCGATCACCTCGGGCCGCCGTCCGACGAAGGCCTCGGCACCGAGATCCAGTGGCTCCCCGGCCAATTCACCGGTGTGCAGCACCCCGCCGAGCCGCGCGGCCTGCTCGACAACGACGATGTCGGCGCCGTCCCCGAGCCGCTGCCGCAACCGATACGCCGCGACGAGCCCGCTGATTCCGCCACCGATGACCGCGATCCGCATACCTCGACCGTAGCCGCGCCGGACTCGCCGCCGCACAGCGACTACAGGGAGTGCACCAACTCGACCAGCGCGGTCAGCACGCCCGGATCGGTATCCGGCAGCACCCCGTGCCCCAGGTTGAAGATGTGCCCGCTCGCGCCCATCGTGATCGCCTCGTCGGCCTCGCGCACGATCCGCCGGGTTTCCTTCTCGACCGCGTCGAACCCGGCGAACAGGATCGCGGGATCCAGGTTGCCCTGCAAGCCCTTTCCCGGCCCGACGCGACGCACGGCATCGGTGAGCGGCACCCGCCAGTCCACGCCGACCACATCGGCGCCCGCCTCGCCCATCGCCCCGAGCAGCTCGCCGGTGCCGACGCCGAAGTGGATGCGCGGCACGCCCGCCGCGGCGACCTCGGCGAAGACCCGCTCCGAATGCGGCAGCACGTACTCGCGGTAGTCGGCCAGCGACAGCGCGCCCGCCCACGAATCGAACAGCTGCACCGCGTCGACGCCCGCGGCCAGCTGGGCCTGCAGGAACGCGATGGTAATGTCGGTGAGCGCGCCGAGCAGCGCGTGCCAGGTCTGCGGGTCGGCGTGCATCATCGCCTTGGTGCGCTCGTGATGCTTGCTCGGCCCGCCTTCCACCAGGTAGGAGGCCAGGGTGAACGGTGCGCCGGCGAAGCCGATGAGCGGGGTGTCGCCGAGCGCGTCGGTCAGCAGGCGCACGCCTTCGGCGACCGCGCCGACCTCCTCGGGCCGCAGCCGCGGCAGCGCGTGCACATCGGCGGCGGTGCGCACCGGCGAGGCGACCACGGGGCCGACGCCGGGCACGATGTCGAGGTCGATACCGGCCGCCTTGAGCGGAACGACGATGTCGGAGAACAGGATTGCCGCGTCGACGCCGTGCCTGCGGATCGGCTGCATGGTGATCTCGCACACCAGCTCCGGGTCGAAGCAGGACTCGAGCATCCCGATGCCCTTGCGCAGTTCCCGGTACTCCGGCAGCGACCGGCCTGCCTGGCGCATGAACCAGACGGGCCGCCTGGTGGGCGTCGCGCCGGTGGCGGCGGCCAGGAACGGGGCATCGGTCAACCGGCGGCGGGTGTAAGTGCTCATCGCTGTTCATCCTAAGCGGACCCGCCACCGATTCCGGTCCGAGGTCGCCGCCGAACGCACTGCCCGCGAGACGCGACATCCGCACCGCGCCGACCGGCGGGAATCGGACGAACCGGCCATGCGCCCGTCTACGGAGTCGGCCATCGCGCATCGTGCACCATCAGAGGGCCGAGAATGCGCCCTGCGCAACGCAGCCCGTACCCGGCCGCGTGTGGCGGCGCGCCTCCGACGGCGCCGGGCGCACACCGTCTACCGTCTCTCCTCGTGACACCGCTCGACATCCGCGACGGCGCCGCACCGACCGGGGGAACGCCCCGCGAGCCTGCTTCTTTCCGGGCGGCGGTCGATGCGATGGGCACCGCAACAGTGCACCCCCGAATCGAGCTGGCGCCTATCCGTCCTCCGCAACGGTTGGCGCCGTTCTCCTATGCGCTCGGAGCGGAGGTCACCCACCCAGACAGCGCCATCGTGCCGATCGATTCCGAGGGGGACGCGTTCGGCAGGCTGATCCTGCTGCACGACCCCGAGGGCGACGAGGCCTGGCACGGCGTGTTCCGGCTGGTCGCCTACATCCAGGCCGACATCGACGCCGCACTGGCCGCCGACCCATTGCTCCCCGAGGTGGCGTGGAGCTGGCTGGTCGACTCCCTCGAGTCACGGGGTGAGCCGTTCACCGCCCTCGGTGGCACGGTCACGGCCACCAGTTCGGTCCGCTACGGCGACATCGCGGGCCCGCCGCGGGCCCACCAGCTGGAGCTGCGCGCCTCCTGGACGGCGATGAACACCGAGATGCGCCGGCACGTGGAGGCGTTCTGCGAGGTACTGGCCTTCGCCGCCGGGCTGCCGCCCGCCGGGATCACCCATTTGCGACCGGAGTCGTATACCCGCACCGATCGCCCTTGAACGCCACGTAGAGTTCACGTTTATGCCGGTCGCCGAGGAACCAACCGCAGCAGAGCCCCTGCTCGCCCCCGCCGAGGGGGTTCCCCCTGTCCTGGCGACCGCCGACGACGTCGCCCAGGCCGCCAAGAAGATCGCCGCGGGCACCGGCCCCCTGGCCGTCGACGCCGAACGCGCGTCCGGTTTCCGCTACTCGGCGCGGGCGTATCTGATCCAGCTGCGGCGCGCGGGCGCCGGTACCTTCCTCATCGACCCGATCCCGATCACCGATGCGCTGATCCCGCTGGCCGAGGCGATCAACGACCTCGAGTGGGTCCTGCACTCCGCCGACCAGGACCTGCCCGGTCTGGCCGAACTCGGCCTGCGCCCGGCCCGCCTGTTCGACACCGAACTCGGCGGCCGCATCGCCGGCTACGAGCGCGTCGGCCTGGCCGCGATGGTGGAGAACCTGCTCGGCCGCTCGCTGCGCAAGGGGCACGGCGCCGCCGACTGGTCGACCCGCCCGCTGCCCGACGAGTGGCTCAACTACGCCGCCCTCGATGTCGAGCTGCTCCTGGAACTGCGCGACACCGTCGCCGCCGACCTGGCCGAACAGGGCAAGATCGACTGGGCCGCCGAGGAATTCGAGCACATCCGCACCATGGCGCCGCCCGCGCCGAAGGCCGACCGGTGGCGGCGCACCTCCGGCATCCACACCCTGCGCCGCACCCGCCAGCTGGCGATCGTGCGCGAACTGTGGACCACCCGCGACGCGCTCGCCCGCGCCCGCGACGTCGCGCCCGCCCGGATCCTGCCCGATTCCGCGATCGTGGCCGCCGCCACCGCGGAGCCACGCAGTATCGCCCAGCTGCGCACCCTGGCCGTCTTCGGCGGGCCGCGCCAGCGCCGCTATTCCCGTGACTGGCTCGCCGCGATCGAACGCGGCCGCACCCTGCCCGACAAAGAGCTCCCGCCGCTGACCCTGCCCTTCGACGGGCCGCCCCCGGTCAACCGGTGGGAACGCCGCGACCCCGCCGCCGCCGCCCGCCTCGCCACCGCCCGCAGCGCCATGGGCGAGCTCTCCTCCGAATACGCCATCCCGGTGGAGAACCTCCTGTCCCCCGATCTCGTGCGGCGGCTGTGCTGGGACGGGCTCCCCGACTACAAGAACGTCGGCGAACCCGACGAACTGTCGGCGACGATCGAGGAGTTCCTGCGCGCGGGCGGTGCGCGACGGTGGCAGCGCAGCCTCGCCGTGCCCGCCCTCACCAAAGCGCTGACGCCCTCCGTCGGGTAGCCGAGGGACCCCGGCGTACGCCCTGAGCGGATCGGAAAGGTGTAGGCCGGGCGCCGGTGGGTATTGAAAGGGGTTATGCCCCACACGGTTTGGAGTACGGCCTTGACCGATCCACGATTCCCGCAGCCTTATCAGCCACCCCGATTTCCGGCAGGCCCGCCCGAACCGAGTGCCGTCACCGCGATCTTCGCCGCCATCCTCGCCATTCTCGGTGGATTGCGCGGGGTGTTCGGCGCCGTCGCCATTCCGTTCCTGACCACCGACTCCGACTTCGACCCGACCGGGTTCTGGAGCAAGATCCAAGTGCTGCTGGGTGTTTCGGCGCTGTGCTCGCTGATCCTGCTCGTCGGCGGCATCCTGATGCTGGCGCGCAAGAAGGTCTCTCGCGTCCTGATCGGGGTGGGCGGCACCGGCACGCTGGCACTGTCGGTCATCACCACGATCGCGCTGTACAACCACCTGGACGCCCGGGCCGACGATTCGACCTCGATCACCGTGTCCTTCGATTCCGATCTGAGCGTGTTCAACGCGATCGGGTTCCTGTTCAATATCGTGCTGCTGGTACTGACATTCCTGCCGAGCACGGGTCGCTGGCTGGCCCACCACCGACCCGGGTACTGACCGAAATTCCCTCGACCCGGCGACCTCTCGGCGCTAGCGTGGCTCCTCGCCACTGTCGCGTCGAGAGGATCCGCCGTGTCCGAAACCGAGGCGATCGCCGCCAACCGCGCGAACTGGGACGATCGGGCCGACGTCCACGCGCGGTCGCGGATGTACGACGTCGACGCCTTCCTGGCCGACCCGACCGCGGTCTCCTCGGGTTCGTCATTCGCGACGACCACCCGATCCTGGGTGCGATGGAATTCGAGCCGTGGGAGATCGGCGACGATTATCTCGCCGGTGGCGGCGCCCGCTCGTACTCGGATTCGGGTACCTACACCGAGGATTCGGACGGGTCGATCACGCACACCACCAATCACGAATGGCGGCACGACCTGGGTGAGGTCGTCGGCGCGCTGCTGGCGGCGGGGCTCGTCATCGAGGCGCTGGCGGAGCTGCCCTATATGGACTGGCGGCCGTTCCCCGATCTCGTCCCCTGCGCGGAGGGCTGGACGCTACCTCCCGGGAAGCCGCGGATCCCGTTGAACTTCGCCGTCGTCGCCCGGCGTCCCCACTGAACGAGCTGCGCGCCCGGAGTAAGTCACCGGGCGCGCAGGATCAATGCGGTCTGTCAGCGCGACTGCAGCCAGCCGCCGATGCGCTGAGCGATCGCGTCGGCGGTGAGACCCAGCTCCTCGAGGATCTCGCCACGCGAGGCGTGGTCCAGGAACTGCTGGGGCACACCGAGATCGCGGGTCGGCACATCGAGACCGGCGTCGCGCAGGCGGGCCGAGACGGTCGAACCGATGCCGCCGTGCAGGCCACCGTCCTCGACGGTGACGACGAGGCGGTAGTTCTCGGCCATCTTGACCAGGGTGTCCGACACCGGGATGACCCAGCGCGGATCGACCACGGTGACCGAGATGCCCTGCGGGGCAAGCAATTCGGCGACCTGCATGGCCGTCTCCGCGAACGGGCCGACGGCCACGATCAGGACGTCACCGTGCTGGGACTGCGCCGAGCCCGCGCCGGGGACGGCCAGCCGCAGCACATCGATGCTGTCGACGCGTTCCACCGCGGTGATGTCCTCGGCGACACTGCCTTTCGGGAAACGCAGCACGGTCGGTCCGTCGGTGACGGCCAGCGCCTCGGCGAGTTCCTCACGCAGGGTGGCGCCGTCGCGCGGGGCGGCGACGCGGATGCCGGGGATGATGCCGAGCAGCGAGAAGTCCCACATGCCGTTGTGGCTGGCGCCGTCGGGGCCGGTGATGCCCGCGCGGTCCAGCACCACGGTGACCGGCTGCTTGAGCAGCGCCACATCCATCAGCAGCTGGTCGAACGCGCGGTTGAGGAAGGTCGAGTAGATCGCGACGACGGGATGCATGCCGCCGAGTGCCAGTCCCGCGGCCGAGGCCATCGCGTGCTGCTCGGCGATACCGACGTCGAACATGCGATTCGGGAAGCGTTCACCGAACGGGGCCAGCCCGGTGGGGCCGGGCATGGCCGCGGTGATGGCGACGATGTCCTCGCGCCGCGACGCGTGGTCGATGAGCTCCTCGGAGAACACCGCCGTCCAGCCCTTGGCCTTCTTGCCGGCGAGCGGACGGCCGGTGAGCGGGTCGATCGGGTCGCAGGCGTGCATCTGGTCTGCGACGTGGTTCTCGGCGTGCTCGTAGCCGTTGCCCTTACGGGTGACCACGTGCACGACGACCGGACCGCCGAAGTCCTTGGCGCGCCGCATCGCCGCCTCGAGCGCGACAAGATCGTGGCCGTCGACCGGGCCGACGTACTTCATGCCCAGATCGGAGAACAGTTCCTGCGGGCTGACCGCGTCCTTGATCCCGGCCTTGAGCGCGTGGACCATCGAATACGCCGAATCGCCTACGGCGGGAATGCTTTTGAGGATGCGTTTCCCGGCGTCGAGGGCATGCTCGTAGGCGGGCTGGGTGCGCAGCGCGGTCAGCCGGTCGGCGAGGCCGCCGATGGTCGGCGCGTAGGAGCGGCCGTTGTCGTTGACCACGACCACCACCGGGCGGTCGGGCGCGCCCGCGATGTTGTTGAGCGCCTCCCAGCACATGCCGCCGGTGAGCGCGCCGTCACCGACGATGGCGACGACGGTGCGGTTCTGCTCGGACAGCGCGAACGCCTTCGCCATGCCGTCGGCGTAGGACAGCGCCGCCGAGGCGTGCGAGGACTCCACCCAGTCGTGCTCGCTCTCGGCGCGGCTCGGGTAGCCCGACAGGCCGTCGCGCGTGCGCAGCGAGTCGAACCGGTCCTTGCGGCCGGTGAGGATCTTGTGCACGTAGGCCTGGTGACCGGTGTCGAAGATCAGCGGGTCCGCCGGGGAATCGAAGATCCGGTGCAGGGCGATGGTCAGCTCGACCACCCCTAGGTTGGGGCCGAGATGGCCTCCGGTGGCGGCGACCTTCTGCACCAGGAACTCGCGGATCTCCTCCGCCAGCTCCCGCAGTTGCGGCACGCTCAGCCGGCGCAGATCTTCGGGTGAATCCACCCGCGACAGCACTCCCACCTGAACTCGCTCCCTCCGGACTACTTGTGTGATCCGCCCAGTGTATTTGGCCGTGCGGGCGGCACCGGCTCGCGGGCCCTTCCCGGTCCGTCGCGCCGACCATAGCCGCACCCGGCGCAGCTGCCCACCCCACGCCCGCTGAACTGGGCGCCCGGCGGTGAACCGCCCTCCCAGCGGGCACCGACCGGCTGTGAGGACTATCTCCCCCGCGCGTCCCACCTGGGGAGGCGACGACGCGACCTACAGTGACCGCTGTGGCCGAACCGGACGGGCGCGCACGATCGACCCCAGCGTGGTGGCGGGCTGCTGTAGCGCCTCGCGGCGGATGCCTACGCGACAGATGGACGCCGCGGTGCGGACCATCTCCGGCAACGCGGGCAACTACTGACCCGTCGGAACTCGCGCCCGTCGCGACTCGTTGGGCAGCACAGCATCCTTCGACCGACAGGAGTAGTGCGGTGGGCAAGAAGTCCTGGCAGGCGAGCACGACGACGTTCGGGCGCGGCACGGTGCGCGCCACCCCCGACCTGATCCGGGTCACGCTGTCGGTGGAGTCACGCGCGGACACCGTGGCCGCCGCCTACGGGCGGGCAGGTGACCGGGTGAACGCCGTCGTCGCCGCCCTGCGCGCCGCCGGGGTGGGCGACGCCGACATGGCGACCAGCGGGCTGAGCGTGCGCACCGAGACCGTCTACACCGACAACGGGCGCAGCGAGATCGCCGGCTACCTGGCGTCGACGAGCCTGAGCGTGTCACTGCGCGAGGACACCGGCACCGAACCCGCCGACACCGTGGCCGCCGCGGTGACCGCGGGCGGCGACGATGTCCGCCTCGGCGGCCTGACCCGCGGCATCGCCGACCCGGAGCCGCTGCTCGCCCAGGCGCGCGACGCCGCCTTCGACGACGCCAAGACCAAGGCGGAGCAGTACGCGGCCCGCGCGGGCGTTTCCCTGGGCGGGGTCATGCAGATCACCGAGGACATCGCCACGCCGATGCCACGCGCCTACGAGATCGCCGAAATGGACAGCGCACCGATGCTGATGGCCCGGGCGAGCTCCCCGGTAACGGTGGTCCCCGGCGAGACCGAGATCGGCGCCACCGTCCGGGTCACCTGGGCCCTCGACTGACCTTCCGGCGAGACTGATCGGCCGATTCCGCGATCGGGGGCGCTCCACCGGACCCGATGGCTGCCAAGCACGTCGGCGATCATGCATCAGTGGCGATCGCCTCAGGCGCGCTGACGAAGGCACCAGCCTCGCAGCACCGACGAGGTGTGACTCAGCGGTCGAGCAGCGCGACGCATTCGACGTGGTGGGTCGCGGGGAAGGCGTCGAAGGCGCGGAGGTCGGCCAGGTGGTAGCCGGCGTCCAGGTAGAGGCCGAGGTCGCGGGCGAAAGATGCGGGGTCGCAGCCGATGTGGACGATGCGGCGGGGGTCGGCGTCGGTGACGGCGGCGACGATCTCCTTGCCCGCGCCCGCGCGCGGCGGGTCGAGGACGACGACGTCCGGTGTGCCCGCGGCGCTGTGGGTGCGCACCCAGCGTTCGACGCGGTCGGCGCGCAGGTCGAGCCAGGGCAGATCGCGCAGGGCGGCGGTGCCGTCGGCGACGGCCGAACGCGCCGATTCGACGGCCGCGACGGCGCCGGTCTGCCCGGTCTGCTCGGCCAGGCGCGCGGCAAAGACGCCGACACCGCTGTACAGGTCCCAGCCGGACCCGCCTGGCGTCAGCCCCGACCAGTCGGCGACCAGGTCCGAATAGCATTGCGCGGCACGATGATGCGCCTGCCAGAAGCCGGTCGCCGCCAGTTCCCAGCGTCGCCCGGCGACGTACTCCACCGCCCGGCCGGTCCCGGCCATGACCCATTCCTCGCGCGGCGCGTTGGTGGCCGACTTGCGCGCGGCCGCGCGGTCGCGGACCGCCCCACGCTCGTCACCGCCGGGGCCGCCGGATTCCCGGCGCCGGCTGGGATGCTGACGACCACGGCCGCGGCCCGCGCCACGCCGCGTCTCCGGACGGCCACCGGGCTGCGCGGTGTCGGGCACCGCGGCCAGCTCCACGATGTGACGCACCCCGTCGCCGTCGACCGCGACGACCAGGTCGGCGCCCGGCGTCCACAGCCGGTCCGCGACACCGTCGAGCGCGCCCGCGACGGGCTGCGGGCACCGCAGGTCCGTCATGATCCCGGTACTGCGATGGCGGTGTACCCCGGCACGACCGGCGCCGTCGACGACCAGCCGCAGGCGGGTCCGCCAGCCGCCGGTGACCTCGCCGGAATCACCGGCGATCGGCTCGACCGTCACGTCCTGTTCCACCCCGGCCAGCCTGCGCAGCTGCTCGGCCACCACCGTCGCCTTCAGCGCGCGTTGCGCGGCGGGCGTGGCGAAGGAGAAGTCGCAGCAGCCCGCGCCGCCGGGACCGGACACCGGGCAGGTCGCGGGCACCCGATCCGGGGACGCCTCGATGATCTCGACGGCATCGGCCCGGCAGAACGACCCGCCCCGGTCCTCGGTGACCCTGGCACGCACCAACTCACCGGGCAGGCCGTGGCGCACGAACACCACGCGGCCCTCGTGCCTGCCGACACAGAACCCACCGTGCCCCGGCGGCCCGAGCCGGATCTCGAATTCCTCGCCGCTCCAGTCGCTCATCCGCGGCGGCCCGGCTGCTCGAAACCGCGGCGCACCGAACCCGGCGCGTTCACGTCGGCGGGCTGCTTGGCGCGCGCCGAGGAACTGAGCTGCCACGGCACGCTCGTCACCATCACGCCCGGCTCGAACAGCAGCCTGCCCTTCAACCGCAGCGCGGACTGGTTGTGCAGCACCTGCTCCCACCAGTGACCGACCACGTATTCGGGGATGAACACGGTGACGACGTCGCGGGGGGCGTCCTTGCGCACCCGCTTCACGTAATCCAGCACCGGCTTGGTGACCTCGCGGTACGGCGATTCGATCACCTTGAGCGGCACGTTGATCTCGCTGTTCTCCCACTCGCGCACGAGCCTGCGGGTGTCGGCGTCGTCGACGTTCACCGTCACCGCTTCGAGGGTGTCGGGCCGGGTCGCGCGGGCATAGGCCAGGGCGCGGCGGGTCGGCAGGTGCAGTTTCGAGACCAGCACGATGGAATGGGTGCGGCTGGGCAGCACACCGTCCCACTCGGATTCGTCGAGCTCACGCGAGACCGAGTCGTAGTGCTTGCGGATGAGCTTCATCACGATGAAGATCGCCACCATCGTGATGATCGCGATGTAGGCGCCCGCGAAGAACTTGGTGCCGAGCACGATCACCAGCACGGTGCCGGTCAACGAGAGGCCGATCGCGTTGATCACTCTCGACCGCTTCATCTTCGCCCGCTGCGCCGGATCGGTCTCGGTGCGCAGCAGCCGCGTCCAATGCCGCAGCATGCCGGTCTGGCTGAGCACGAACGAGACGAACACGCCGACGATGTAGAGCTGGATGAGCTTGGTCACCTCGGCGTCGAACAGCACCACGAACGCGATCGCCGCACCCGCCAGGAACAGGATGCCGTTGGAGAAGGCCAGCCGATCGCCGCGGGTGTGCAGCTGACGGGGCAGGTAGCGGTCCTGCGCCAGGATCGAGCCGAGCACCGGGAACCCGTTGAACGCGGTATTCGCGGCCAGCACGAGGATCAGCGCGGTGACGATGGTGATGAAGAAGAAGCCGATCGGGAAGCCGTGGAAGACGGTCTCGGCGATCTGGGCGATCAGTGTCTTCTGGTGGTAGTCGGCGGGCGCGCCGACCAGGTTCGACGTGTCGTGGGCGTACACGACCCCGATCTTCTGGGCCAGGATGATGATGCCCATCAGCAACACGATCGCGATGGAACCCAGCAGCAGCAGGGTGGTCGCGGCATTGCGCGACTTGGGTTTACGGAACGCGGGCACGCCGTTGCTGATGGCTTCCACACCGGTCAGCGCGGCACAGCCGGAGGAGAAGGCGCGCGCGATCAGGAAGGCGAAAGCAATACCGTAGAGATGCTCGTTCTCGGCATTGAGCCCGAAACCGGCCGACACGGCCTGGATATCGTCACCGAGGACGTAGAGCCGGAACAGTCCCCAGCCGAGCATGGCAGCCATGCCGAAGATGAAGGCGTAGGTCGGAATCGCGAACGCGGTGCCCGACTCGCGCACACCTCGCAGGTTGATCTCGGGGGGCACCCCCCCCCCCCCCCCCCCCCCCACAACC
>NZ_JBHXMY010000138.1:0-12333 GCF_042720195.1 Nocardia sp. NPDC058497
AGTCCCGACGCCGCACCCTCGGCCCCCCCCCCCGGCACCCCGGCGGCGGGCCCCCCCAACCCCGCCCCCCCCCCCCCCTTTCGCTGTATGAACCGTTCCTTACTTCCGCGCGCCTGCCGCCTATCTCGCCCCCGGCGAGGTACAACGACCTGATGAGAGTCGCGCAGAAGGAGAGGGACCGCGGCCCGTCCGCCCGGCGGCGCCTCGCGTGTCGACTTGGCGCCCCACTGGCCATGGCGACCGCGATCGCGCTTCCCTTGGGCCAGTCCGTGTTTCCCGCGGTGGCAGGCGCCCAGCCCGGAGCGGCCGCGGCGATCGAGCGCCTCGAGTGGCTGACGGACCGGCGGGTTGCGCTGTGGGTGCACTCCGCGGCGATGAACACCTCAATCCAAGTGCAGATGTTGCTCGCCAGGGATTGGCATCTGCGGCCCGACGCGCGTTTTCCGATGCTGCTGATGCTCGACGGTCTCCGGGCGGCCGAGGACGAGAACGGCTGGACCAAAGACGCCGACGCGGAAGGATTCTTCGCCGACAAGAATGTGAATGTCGTGCTGCCCGTCGGCGGTCAGTCCAGTTTCTATACCGACTGGCTGCAACCGAGCAACGGAAAGCACTATCGGTGGGAAACATTCCTGACCAAGGAACTGCCACCGCTGCTCGAACGCGATTGGCGCACCACCGGTGTCCGCGCCGTCGCCGGCCTGTCGATGGGTGGCACCGGCGCGATGAATCTGGCCACCCGCAACCCGGATTTCGTCAAGTTCGCCGCGTCGTATTCCGGGCTGCTGACCACCACCACGCTCGGGATGCCGCAGGCCATCGAGTTCGCGGTGCGCAGCGTGGGCGGCTACGACTCGGCGGCGATGTGGGGGCCACCCGGCGGACCGGAATGGGAGGCGCACGATCCGGAGCGGATGGCAGACAAGCTGCAGGGGATCAGCGTGTACGTGTCCTCGGGCAGCGGCCTGGCGGGCACCCATGACCAGCCCGGTCCGTTGCCGATGACCAGTGACAACTGGTCGGGCACCGGGCTGGAGATCCTGTCCAGGCTCTCGACGCAGAACTTCGTCACCAAACTGGGTGAGCTCGCGATTCCGGTCCAGGTCAACTACCGGCCGTCCGGGACGCACACCTGGCCGTACTGGGACTTCGAGATGCGCCAGTCCTGGCCGCAGGCCGCGGCCGCCCTCGGCGCCGACCCCGACGGCGCTACCTGTTCGACGGCCGGTGCGATCGCCCCGGTGGCACAGAGCTGGATAGGCAACTGTGTCACCGGCGAGTACACCGTTGGTCCCGCGGTGGTGCAGGACTTCGTGAACGGCCGGGTCTTCTACTCCGCGGCGACCGGCGCGCACCCGGTCGCGGGCCGCATCGGCGGCGCCTACACGGGCGCGGGCGGGCCGCTCTCACCGCTCGGCCTGCCGACCGGCGACGAGCGGGGCCTGCCCGACGGCCGCGGCCGGATGCAGACCTTCGAGGGCGGCTCGATCTATTGGACCCCCGATACCGGCGCGCAGGTGATGCGCGGCGCGATCCTCGAGGAATGGGGCAAGCAGGGCTACGAGCGTGGGCCCGCAGGCTATCCGGTGGCCGCGGAGGCACCGACGCCGAGCCGCGACGGCGTGGTGCAGGCCTTCGAACACGGCCCCATGTTCTACAGCGCGGCCACCGGCGCCCACCGCGTGCAGGGCTTCATTCTGGACAGGTACGCCGCCCTCGGCTTCGAGAACAGCCCGCTCGGCTTCCCGGTGGCCGAGGAGGCGCCGCTGAAGGATCTCGGGCGCTACAGCCGGTTCGAGGGCGGCAACATCTACTGGAGTCCGCTGTCGGGCGCCTGGTCGGTGCGCAAGGGCGCGGTCGCCGACGCCTGGGGTGCGCAGGGGTTCGAGAACGGACGGCTGGGGTATCCGGTGTCCGACGAATTCGCCGTCCCCGGCGGAATCCAGCAGAACTTTCAGACCGGGTTCATCGTCGTGCGCAATGGCAAAACCGAAGTCCACGGGGTGTGAGCTCGGGCTGAGAACTCTCTGAGCATTGTCGCGCGGTACCCGGCGGCGCCGGATGTGCGGCTAGCCTGGTCTGCGACCGCTTCCCTGACGAACGATCGAGGAAAGACATCTTCATGCATCGGATCCCTGGCAAAGTAGCCGGATCGGTCGCGGCCCTGGCTGCCGTCGCCCTGTTGTCCGCCTGTGGCGGCAACGACTCGACCGCCTCGCAGACGCCCACCCTCTCCACCAGCGCGAGCGCTGCCGCTCCGTCGGCCACCCAGGCACCCGCCGAAGGCGGCCACGGTGACCACACGCCGACCGCAGCGCCGGAGACCAGCGCTGCCCCCGAGCAGCCGCAGGCCGCGCCGGAGACCACCTCGGCCGCGGCCGAGCCCGCTGCCGGTAAGGACAAGGCCTTCCTCGACGAGCTGGCCAAGAACGGGATCACCCCGGCCGACCCGGCGAGCGCGCTGACCGCGGCGACCTACATCTGCTCGACGAAGGCCACCGGTGCGAACGAAGCCGATATGGCGACCTTCGTGGCCGCGATGGCGGGCACCGACCCGGCGTTCGACCCGGCCAAGATGGACGTCAACAAGGCAGCTCAGATCTACATCGCCGCCGCGACCGCCACCTACTGCTAGTGAACCCCCGACCGACGCGACGTACCCGCAGGTTCTGGCCTGTGGGTTGCCTGACCGTGCTGGCGCTGTTCGTCCTGGCGATCATCGTCATCGTGCTGCTCTGGTACCTGCTCGCAGGCCGGTTGCGCGAGCCGGAGCCCACACCGCCCGGCCCGCCGCCACCGACGTCGCAGTCGGCGGATTGTCCCGATGTGATGCTGCTCTCGATCCCCGGCACCTGGGAGTCGGCGAGCAACGACGATCCGTACAACCCCACCGCCAACCCGATCTCGCTGATGCTCAGCGTCAGCGGGCCGCTGCGCGCGCAGTTCCCGGAGAACCGGCTCGAGGTGTACACGGTGCCCTACGTGGCCCAGTTCTCGAACCCGATCGCGTTCCCGCCGGACGGCCAGGCCTCCTACAACAACAGCCGCACCGAGGGCACCGCGCGGGCGACCGACATCCTGGCCCAGCGGCACAAGCAGTGCCCGCTGACCACCTATGTCATCTCCGGCTTCTCCCAGGGCGCCGTCATCGCCGGTGACCTGGCCGCGCAGATCGGCGCGGGCAACGGTCCCGTCCCGGCCGACAAGGTCCTCGGCGTGACGGTGATCGCCGACGGCCGCCGCACCGGCGAGACCGGGCCTGGTCAGCCCACCGAGATCGGCGATCCGCCACCGGCGGGCCAGGGCGCCGAGGTCGCGCTGCGCGGAATCAACGTGCCCGGCATCACCATGACTGGTGCCCGTCCCGGCGGTTTCGGCTCGCTGGCGCCGAAGGTGAACTCCATCTGCGCGCCCGGCGACATGATCTGCGACGCGCCACGCGAGGCGCTCAACCCGGCCAACGCGCTGACCAGCCTGGCCGCCCTGATCCGCTCCGCGGGTAATCCGGTCCACGCGCTATACGCCACCAACACGGTCGACGCGCAGGGCACCACCGCCACCCAGTGGACGGTGAACTGGGCCGCGGGCCTGATCGAGAACGCGCCGCACCCGCCGCATTCCTGAGCGACGCGAAGGCGGAGTTGTCACAGTCACACCGGGTGTGCAATTGCCATGGATCATGCCTCGCTGTGACATCCGCACTCCGATTCGCCCGCACGCTGTAAAGTGCGCTGGTGATCGCGCCGTCTACGCCCGCTACCGCGGAGTAGGCGGCGAGCCCGAGTACACCGCCTAGTACGCGAAAGCGTGCAACAGCCAGGAGCGATGAGTTCATGACCGAAGCTGCCGCACCCGTCGGTGAGTTGACCGCGCTGGGTACGCCGCTGCGTCCGTTCCGCTTCGGAGCGGCCGGCGAGGGCAATAAGCAGGAGGGCGGCGCACGCAAGTTCGTCCAGACTGCGCAGCAGGCCGAGGAGTACGGGTACGACACCTTCTTCGTGCCCGACCACCTGGGCGACCAGATCGGGCCGATCGCCGCGCTCGGCGCACTGACCCAGGCCACCGACAAGATCCGCCTCGGCACCTCGGTGCTGGCGAACGGCTTGCGCCATCCGGTGGTGCTCGCCAAGGACCTGGCCACCATCGACGTGCTGTCGAAGGGCCGGCTCGAGGTCGGCGTCGGCGCCGGCTGGATCAAGGAGGAGTTCGACAACGCGGGCATCCCGTTCGAACGGCCCGGCGTCCGGCTCGAGAAGCTCGACGAGTCGCTGACCATCCTGGACACGCTGCTGCGTGGTCAGGAGTGCAACTTCGAGGGCAAGCACTACCAGGTGCGCGGTATCAAGGGCACCCCGCGACCGCGGCAGGGTCCGCGGCCGCCGCTGTGCACCGGTGGCGGCGGGCCGAAGATGCTCGCGCTGGCGGCCAAGCACGCCGACATCGTCTCGATCGTCCCGCAGACCACCAAGAACGGTAAGGGCCTGCTGTCGGGCATCACGCTCGAGAAGACGATCGAGAAGGTGAACATCGTCAAGGCCGCTGCCGGTGACCGGTTCGCCGACATCGAACTGAACTGGGCGATCACCGCGATCGTCATCACCGACGATCGGGAGAAGACCGCGGAGATGGCGTTGAACGCGATCGCCCGCGGCCTGCACCCGGATCTCGAGGTCGATGTGGAACTCTCGGTCGAGGAGATCCTGAATTCGCCGTATATCGCGATCGGCACCTTCGAAGAGATCGCCGAACAGATCAAGCGTGTGCGCGAACTCACGTCGATGTCGTATGTGGGTATCTTCCCCACCCAGATGGACGCTTTCGCGCCTGTCATTCCGCTGCTGCGGGAGGACTGAGCGGGGGTTCTCTGTAACATGACTCTGGTTTGAGAACATTTAGCCGATAGCGGTCACCGCGCAGACCGCTCGAAAATCCGCAGGCTGGCGGGATCACGCACTGCGTCGTCCTGCGGCCGGTGGCGATAGCGAGTCGGGGCCTCACAGGTGTCAGCGCCGAAGTGCGTTGGGAAGTTCACCGGTGTCCGGGCTTCGGAGGAGAAGAAGGAATGGAAGAGACTTTCGACGACTACCTGGACGAGACCGGGAACCTCATCATTCCCGAGGGTCGGACCCTGGTCGATCACGTCGAGAAGCACACCCGTAACGATGCGAACACGCTCGCGTACCGCTACATCGACTACTCGCGGGAACGCGACGGCGAGGTGCACGAGCTGACCTGGCAGGAGTTCGGAGTTCGGCTGCGCGCGGTGGCCGCTCGCCTGCAACAGGTGACCAACCCGGGCGACCGGGTCGCGATCCTCGCGCCGCAGGGCCTGGACTACGTGATCTCCTTCTTCGCGGCGATCTACGCGGGCACCATCTCGGTCCCGCTGTTCGACCCGGACGAGCCGGGCCACACCGACCGGCTGCACGCCGTGCTCGGCGACTGTGAGCCCTCGGCGATCCTCACCGCGACCTCATCGGCCGCCGGTGTCCGCCAGTTCTTCCGCTCGCTGCCCGCCGCGCAGCGTCCGCGCATCATCGCCGTCGACGCCATCCCGGACACCCTCGGTGATTCCTGGGTCCGCCCCGACACCGCGATCGACGACATCGCCTACCTGCAGTACACCTCGGGTTCCACCCGGGTCCCGGCCGGTGTGGAGATCACCCACCGCGCGGTCGGCACCAACCTGCTGCAGATGATCAACTCGCTGAACATGAACGAGAACTCGCGCGGCGTGACCTGGCTGCCGCTGTTCCACGACATGGGCCTGCTGACGGTCATCCTGCCCGCGGTCGGCGGCAAGTTCATCACCATCATGTCGCCGAGCGCGTTCGTGCGCCGCCCCTCGCGCTGGATCAACGAGCTGGCCGCCGTCTCCGACGGTGCCGGCACGTTCGCGGCCGCGCCGAACTTCGCGTTCGAGCACGCCGCGGCGCGTGGTGTGCCGAAGGCGGGCGAGTCGCTGGACCTGTCGAACGTCATCGGCCTGATCAACGGCTCCGAGCCGGTGACGGTCTCGTCGATGAAGAAGTTCAACGAGGCGTTCGCTCCGTACGGCCTGCCCAAGACCGCGATCAAGCCCTGCTACGGCATGGCGGAGGCGACGCTGTTCGTCTCGGCGACCAAGGCCGAGGACGAGGCCAAGTACATCTACGTCGACCGCGACGAGCTCAACAAGGGCCGGATGGTCCGCGTGGATCCGTCGGCCGAGAACGCCATCGCGCAGGTCTCCTGCGGTTACGTCGGTCTGTCGCAGTGGGCCGCGATCGTCGACCCCGAGTCGGTGGAGGGCCCCGACGGCGGCCGCGAGCTGGCCGACGGCCAGGTCGGCGAGATCTGGCTGCACGGCAACAACATGGGCATCGGCTACTGGGGACGCCCCGACGAGTCGACCAAGACCTTCCGCAACCGGGTCACCGAGCGTCAGCCGGGTGGGCACACCGAGGGCACCGCCGCCGACGCGGACTGGATGCGCACCGGCGACTTCGGCGTCTACTTCGAGGGCGAGCTCTACATCACCGGTCGCGTCAAGGACCTGGTGATCGTCGACGGCCGCAACCACTACCCGCAGGATCTGGAGTACTCCGCGCAGGAGGCGTCCAAGGCGCTGCGGCCCGGTTTCGTCGCCGCCTTCGCGGTGCCCGCCAACCAGCTGCCCGCCGAGGTCTTCGCCGCCGACAGCCATTCCGGCCTGCGGTTCGACGCCGACGACGCGTCCGAGCAGCTGGTCATCGTGGCCGAACGTGGTCCGGGCGCGGGCAAGGCCGACCCAGCCCCGATCGCCGACGCGGTGCGCGCGGCGGTGTCGCTGCGCCACGGCGTGACCGCTCGTGACATCCTGCTGGTCCCCGCGGGTTCCATCCCGCGTACCTCCAGTGGAAAGATTGCCCGGCGGGCCTGCAAGGCCGCCTACCTCGAGGGAACGCTGCGCGGTGGTTACACCCAGCAGGCTTTCCCCGATGCACCGGAAGAGTAATCGGCCGACCGGTTCGGTGATGACGCTCGGCGTGGCACACACGCCGGGCGTCATTCCACGGCGCGCCCTGTACGCAGACAGGTAGCTTGAGGAATTGATGGCTGACAACGAGGGCACGCCCACCCAGAACCCCGACGGTCCCGCGACGAGCACCCCTGCGGGTGAGCACTCGGTCGCCGAGGTGCGCGATTGGCTGCGCAAATGGGTCGCTGACGCGACCGGGCAGTCGGTCGACGCGATCACCGTCGACCGGCCGATGGAGGAGTTCGGGCTGGCCTCGCGCGATGCCCTCGCCCTCGGTGGCGACATCGAGGACTACACCGGTGTCTCGCTCGCCCCGACGGTGATCTACCAGCATCCGACGATCGCGTCGCTGGCCGAGATCATCGTCAACGGTGAGCCGGAGCCCGCCGCCGAGAACGACGAGGACTACACCGCCGCGTTCACGCCGAGCGAGGCGCACGACATCGCGGTGGTCGGTCTGTCGACGCGTCTGCCGGGTGCGGGCAATACGCCCGAGTCGACCTGGGAGTTCATCATCGGTCGCGGTGACGCGATCCGGGAGCTGCCCGAGGGGCGCTGGGCCGAGTTCCTGAGCGACCCCACCGTGGCCGCGGCCGTCGCCGAGGGCAAGACCAGGGGCGGTTACCTCGACCAGGACGTCGTCAAGAGCTTCGACGCCGAGTTCTTCGCGACCTCGCCGGTCGAGGTCGAGCGGATGGACCCGCAGCAGCGGCTGATGATGGAGCTCACCTGGGAGGCGCTCGAGCACGCGCGGATTCCGGCGAGCGACCTCAAGGGCGCGCCGGTCGGCATGTTCATCGGTTCCTCGTCCAGCGATTTCGGGATGATCGCCGCGCTCGCGCTCGGTGAGACCGACCCCGATATTCCCGCGTCGGCCGAGGGCTACGCGATCATGGGCAGCTCCAACGGCATCATCGCCAACCGGGTGTCCTACTTCTACGACTTCCGTGGCCCGTCGGTCACCGTGGACACCGCGTGCTCGTCCACGCTGGTCGCGATGCACCAGGCGGTGCGCGCGCTGCGTGAGGGCGACGCCGATCTGGCGCTGGCCGGCGGTGTGAACATGCTGCTGATGCCGTTCCCGACGCTCGGTTTCGGGCCGGGCACCTCCGCGGACGGCCGTATCAAGGCGTTCTCCAAGGACGCCGACGGCATGGTCCGGTCCGAGGGCGCCGGCCTGGTCGTGCTCAAGCGGCTCGCCGACGCCGAACGCGACGGCGACCACATCTACGCGGTGGTCAAGGGCTCGGCGGTCAACAACGACGGCCGCTCCAACGGCCTGCTCGCGCCGAACCCGGACGCCCAGGCCGATGTGCTGCGCCGCGCCTACCGCGACGCCGGCATCGTCCCGTCCTCGGTCGACTACATCGAGGCCCACGGCACCGGCACCCCCATCGGCGACCCCATCGAAGCCGAGGCGCTCGCGCGCGTCGTCGGCCGTGGCCGTGACGCCGACAAGCCCGCCCTGCTCGGCTCGGCCAAGACCAACTTCGGTCACCTCGAATCGGGCGCGGGCGCGGCCAGCCTCGCCAAGGTGCTGATGTCGTTCCAGCACAACGTGATTCCGCCGAACATCAACTACGCGGGCCCGAGCCCGTACATCCCGTTCGAGCAGGCCAACCTCAAGGTCGTCGACGAGCCGACCGAGTACCCGCGCTACAGCGGCGTCGCGACCGTCGGCATCTCCGGCTTCGGTTTCGGTGGCACCAACGCCCACGTCGTGCTGCAGGAATACGTGCCGACCCCGGTCGTTCCCGATGTCGAGGTGACGCCCGAGCAGGTCGCCGCCCACGAGCTCGCCGACGAAGAGGCCACCGATGTGGTCGCCGAGGCCGCCGCGATCGTCGCCGCCGCCGAGGACGCGGAAGCTGTCCTCGAGTGGGACGGCGAGCGCGCCGAGCCGCTGCCGGTCATCCTGGCCGTGTCCGCCTACCTGCCCTCGCGCCGCAAGCGGGCCGCCGCCGAGCTGGCCGACTGGCTGGAGGGCCCCGGCAAAGACGTGCCGCTGACGGATGTCGCCCGGTCGCTGGCCAAGCGCAGCCATCACCGGTCGCGCGGTGTGGTGCTGGCCAAGACGCACGAGGAGGCCGTCGCCGGTCTGCGCGCCATCGCCGAGGGCAAGCCCGGCGCCGGTGTGTTCACCGCCGATTCCCCGGCCGCCGCCGCGCCGGTCTGGGTGATGTGTGGCTTCGGCGCGCAGCACCGCAAGATGTCCAAGCAGCTCTACAACGAGAACTCGATCTTCCGCAAGACCGTCGACGAGGTCGACGAGCTGGTGCAGGACGAGGCGGGCTACTCGATCCGCGAGATGTTCCTCGACGACGAGCAGGACTACGACGTCGGCACCTGCCAGGTCGGCATCTTCACCACCCAGCTGGGTCTGGCCGCGGTGCTGCGCGCACACGGCGCGGAACCCGCTGCCGTGGTCGGTCATTCGATGGGTGAGGTCGCGGGCGCGTACATCGCGGGCGGCCTGAGCCTCGAGGACGCGGTGCGCGTGATCTGCGCCCGTTCGCGCCTGATGGGCGAGGGCGAGCAGATGATCACCGAGGACGACGTGCGCAATATGGCACTCGTCGAGCTCAGCGCCCACGATGTGGCCGAGCTGCTGCCGCGCTTCCCCGACGTGGAGTGCGCGGTGTACGCCGCGCCGACCAACACCGTCATCGGCGGCCCGCGCGAGCAGGTCGAGCAGATCGTCGCCGAGGTGGAGGGCATGGGCAAGTTCGCCCGCATCCTGCCCACCCGCGGCGCGGGCCACACCTCGCAGATGGACCCGCTGCTGGGCGAGCTCGCCGCCGAACTGGCCGGCATCGAGCCCACCTCGCTGAAGACCGGCCTGTACTCGACCGTGCACGAGGGCCTGTACTTCAAGCCCGGTTCCGACCCGATCCACGACGAGCCCTACTGGGTGAAGAACATGCGCCACGCGGTGTACTTCACCAACGCGATCAAGGCCGCCGTCGATTCCGGGCACACCACGTTCCTGGAGCTGGCGCCCAATTCCGTCGCGCTGATGCAGGTCCTTGGCACCACCTTCGCCGCGGGCGTGCACGACGCGCAGCTCATTCCGACGCTCAAGCGCAAGGAAGACGAGTCCGCCGGTGTCATCGGCGCGCTCGCCCAGCTCTACGTGCACGGCCACGCGGTGAACCTGAGTTCGCTGCTGCCGCAGGGTGATTACGCCGATGTGCCGCGAACCGCGTTCCTGCGCAAGGAGTACTGGCCCAAGGCCACCTTCGCCGCGAGCGGCGGCAACAGCCGGGTGCCCGGCGCGCATGTCGCCATGCCGGACGGCCGCCATGCCTGGGAGGTGCAGGCCGGGTCGGTCACCGATCTGACCGCGCTGGTGCAGGCCGCTGCCGCGCAGGTGCTTTCGGATGTGGCCGTGACGGTTTCGCACCCGCACGCCGCGCTGCCTGCCACCGGCACGCTGACCACCACACTCACCCCGCACCTCGGTGGTGCGTCGGTGCAGGTGCACGCGAAGACCCCGGTCGGGTTCACGCTGCTGTTCGACGCGGTCGTCACCTCCGGTGCCGCGCTGCCCGAACCGGTTGCCGCCGTTGCTGTTCCGGCCGCTGCTGCCGTCGCCGAACCGACCGCCGCCGAGGTGGCTGTGGCGACCAGCGACCGCTGGGATCCCCACGGCAGCGAGACCGTCGAGCAGCGGCTGTGCGTCATCGTCGCCGAGTCGATGGGCTATGCCGTCGAGGACCTCCCGATGGAGATCCCGCTGATGGAGCTCGGTCTGGACTCGCTGATGGCGATGCGGATCAAGAACCGCGTCGAGTACGAGTTCGACATTCCGCAGCTGCAGATCTCCGCGGTGCGCGACGCCAGCCTCCACGAGGTATCGAAGGTGTTGCGCTATGCGATCGAGCATCGCGACGAGGTCGCGGCGATGGCGGAGAAGCAGGCTGCTGCCAAGGCTGCCGGTGAGGACGTCGAGATCGGTGTCGACGCCAACTTCGTCGAGGCCGCGCGGGCGGCGATCGCGGCGGGGGAGGATCCGCTGGCTGCTGCCAAGCAGGCCGGTGCGGAGCTGCCGTCGGAAGCTGCTGCCGCCGAATCGGTTTCGGCTCAGACTCCGGTCGAGGCCGCAGCGCCGGATTCGACCGAGACTGCCGTCGCGGCTGCTGAGTCGAATGCCCCCGACGTCGACTACTTCGCCGACGCAAGTGCGGACGAAGACAACGTCCCTCCGCGTGATGCGGCTGAACGCCTGACCTACGCGACCTGGGCTGTTGTCACCGGCACTTCCCCCGGCGGCGTCTTCAACACCCTGCCGATCCTGGAAGAGGAGGTTGCCGAGAAGATGGCGGCCCGCCTCACCGAGCGGATCAAGGCCGAAGTCACCGTCGACGACGTGCTCGATTGCGAGTCGATCGAGCAGCTGGCCGAAGTCGTGCGCACCCTGCAGGACAGCGGCGCCGACGTCGACGGATTCGTGCGTCCGCTGCGGGCACGTGCCGAGGGCTCGGATGCTGTGCCGGTCTTCGTGTTCCACCCGTCGGGCGGCAACACCCTCGTGTACGAGCCGCTGCTGAAGCGTCTTCCCGCCGATACCCCGATGTACGGTTTCGAGCGCGTTGAAGGCGACATCGAGGAACGTGCTCGCCAGTACCTGCCCGAGCTGCGCAAGATCCAGGGCAACGGTCCGTACGTGCTCTACGGCTGGTCGCTCGGCGCCGTCCTGTCGCTGCAGGTCGCTCAGCTGCTTCGCGAAGAGGGCGCCGACGTGCGCGTCGTCGGCCTGATCGACCTGGCCCTGCCGGTCAAGGGCGAGGACAACAGTCCCGAGGAGCGGGTGCGCCGTATCCAGCGCTACCAGCAGTTCGCCAAGACCACCTACGGCGTCGAGGGCGAGCTGCCCGACGAACAGCTGCAGGAACTCGCCCAGGCCAACGACGAGGAGCAGTACGACATCGTCGCCAGTCTGGTGAAGCTCACCGGCGCCAAGATCCCCGGCGGCGTGCTCGAACACCAGCGCACCTCGTGGATCGAGAGCCGTCATCTCGCGAAGGCGCAGCCGACCCGCTATGACGGCGACGCCGTGCTGTACCTGGCCGATCGCTACCACGACGGCATGATCGAGCTCGAGCCGCGCTTCGCCGACCGGAAGCCCAACGGTGGCTGGGACGAGTACATCCCGAACCTCGAGGTGGTCCATATCCCCGGCGATCACCTCCAGATCGTGGACGAGCCGCGAATCGGCCAGATCGGTGCGGACCTGTCCGCCAAGCTGGGGAAGATCGCCAAGGGAGAGAAGTGAGCACCACCGCCGAAAAGCTTGCCGATCTACATCAGCGCCTCGAGCTCGCCAAAGACTG
>NZ_JBHXMY010000139.1:0-7287 GCF_042720195.1 Nocardia sp. NPDC058497
TGCCATAGCGGCGAGCCTAATCAGATCCCGACGAAATGCGACAGGATGCCCTGCACCTCGTAGATGTCGACCTGACGGTTGAACCGCTGCTTGACCGGCTCGTTCCCGCTGCCGATCCAGATGTAGAGCTCGGCGTCGAGGTCGAAGGTGCCCGCGGTCTCGACGGCGAAATGGGTGATCGAGCGGTAGGGGATGGAGTGGTAGCTGACCTTGCGGCCGGTGACGCCCTGCTTGTCCACCAGGATCAGCCTGCGATTGGTGAACAGCATCGCGTCGCGCACCAGGATGAAGGCCGAGTAGACCTGCTCACCCTGGCCGAACAGCTTCGCGTACTCCTGCTGGGCGGCGGCGGGATCGATCCGCCCCGCGTTACCCATCATCCCGTCGAGCAGGCCCATCGGTGTGCTCCTTCGGCGTCGCCACGTCTGGTTCCATTGTGGCCCAAGGGAGATGACTGCGCTGAGCGAACAATGAACAGCGGATCGGTCGGAAAATGGACCGCGAGGACGAAGAGTGAATGCTCAGCGCGGTCGATCAGCACACCAAGGGGGTCTCGCGGGGGTCGATGCCCGCGCGACTAAACTACGGCGGTGCGCGTACTCGTCATCGGTTCCGGAGCCCGTGAACATGCCCTCGTCCTGGCGCTGCGCCGGGACCCGTCCGTGACGGCGGTCATCGCCGCCCCGGGCAACCCTGGCATCGGACAGCATGCCGAGCTTCGCCCGGTCGATCCGTGCGCGGCCGAGGACGTCGTCGCGCTGGCCGCCGAGGTCGCCGCCGATCTCGTGGTGATCGGACCCGAGGTGCCGCTGGTGCTCGGCGTCGCCGACGCCGTGCGCGCGGCCGGATTCCCGGTGTTCGGTCCGTCCAAGGACGCGGCCCGGATCGAGGGATCGAAGGCGTTCGCCAAGGACGTGATGGCGACCGCCGGTGTGCGGACCGCGCACAGCGAGATCGTCGACAACCCGGCCGACCTGGACGCGGCGCTGGACCGCTTCGGCCCGACCTGGGTGGTCAAGGACGACGGACTGGCCGCGGGCAAGGGCGTCGTGGTGACCGCCGACCGCCGCGCGGCCCGCGATCACGGCGCCGAACTGCTCGAGCAGGGCCACCCGGTGCTGCTGGAGTCGTTCCTCGACGGGCCGGAGGTGTCGCTGTTCTGCCTGGTCGACGGCGAGACCGTGGTCCCGCTGCTGCCCGCCCAGGACCACAAGCGCGTCGGCGACGGCGATTCCGGCCCCAACACCGGCGGCATGGGCGCCTACACCCCGCTGCCGTGGCTGCCCGACGAGACGCTGAACGAGATCGTCGAGGACGTGGTCAAGCCCGTCGCGGCCGAGCTCGTCGCGCGCGGCAGCGCCTTCTCCGGCCTGCTGTACGCGGGCCTGGCGATCGGCAGCAACGGCCCGGCCGTCGTCGAATTCAACTGCCGCTTCGGCGATCCCGAGACCCAGGCCGTCCTGGCCCTGCTGGACAGCCCGTTCGCCGAACTCCTGCACGCCACCGCCACCGGCCGCCTGGCCGAGGTCGAGCCGCCGCGCTGGAAGGACGGCTCGGCCATCACAGTCGTGCTGGCCGCCGAGAACTACCCGGCCCGCCCCCGCACCGGTGATGTGATCACCGGTGCCGAGGACGGCGCGCTGGACGGCGACACGCTGGTGCTGCACGCGGGCACCGGTCAGCGCGAGGACAAGGCGCTGGTCTCGGCCGGTGGGCGCGTACTGAACGTCGTCGGCGTCGGCGCCGATCTGGCCCAGGCCAGGGAACGTGCCTACGCCCGGCTCGCCCAGATCAAGCTCCCCGGCAGCCACTTCCGCACCGATATCGGCGCGACCGAGGTGGTCGTCCCGGAGCGGACGAAGGTTTCCGAGTAACTCGGAACGAGATCAGCGGACAACGTTGTGTCCGCTGATCTCGACGATCAGGTCGACCGCTCGTCCGGCGTTCGCTCAACCAGCCCCCGTTGCCGACTGACGCACTGCGCAGGCCCTCGTGGGTGCGGGCCGTACATCAGATGCCCTCGCCACGGTCGCGGCTTGCTGCCGGCCGCCGCGGACCCGTCGATCAGGTGCCCTGGCACGGTCGCGGCTTGCTGCCGGCCGTCGCGGATCCGTCGATCAGGTGCCCTCGTATGGTCGCGGCTTGCTGTTGGCCGCCGCGGACCTGTCGATCATGTGCTGTCGCCGGGGGCGTCGATCAGGTCAGCCGCAGGCCGTGCAGGGCGAGCCACGCCTGTGGGTCGACGTGCTGGCCGTTCTGCACTATCTCGAAGTGCAGGTGGGGGCCCGTGGAGTCGCCGCGGTTGCCGATGCGGGCGATCTGCATGCCCGCGGGGACGCGTTCGCCCTGGGAGACGAAGAAGTCGTACATGTGGCCGTAGATGCTGATGGTGCCGTCGTCGTGGCGGATGCGGACCCACAGGCCGAAACCCTGCGCTGGTCCGGCTTCCACGACGGTGCCGTCGGCGACGGCGTAGATGGGGCTGCCGATGGGGGCGGCGATGTCGATGCCGCGGTGCATGGTGCCCCAGCGTGAGCCGAAACCGGAGGTGAACGCGCCCTTGGCGGGCAGGCTGAAACCGCCGCCGGACGTCGTCGACCCCGGCACCATGACCCCGGGGACCACCGGGGCCCGCTGACCCATCCAGTCCTGCCACTCGCCCGACGCCGCAGCCGCCGCTTCCGCCTTCGCCCGCTCCAGGGTGGCGCGCGCGGCGGCGGCGACCACCGCTGCCTCGCGGCGCTTCTCACCCCTGGCGATGGCGGCGAGCAGGCGGCTCGACGACTGCGGATTCGGCGCGAGCTGCGGTGGATAGGCGATCGCCACTCGCTGCGCTTCACCCGGCGCCAGTGGACGATCGCTCGCGATGTCCCTGATCTGCGAGTCCGCGGCGGCGAACACCGCGACGATGACGACCCCGGCGATCAGCACCCGTTGCTCGAACAGCACCTGACGCACTCGATCCCGGCTCGGCCGCTGCACCCACAGCGCTTCGGCGCGCGCCTTGGGCCGCAACCAGAACACCGTGCGCACATCCCCTCGGCGCAGCTCACCCGCGACCTCGCCGACCGCCGGGTGCTTCTCCACCCAGGCCGTCACCCGCTCGCGAACACTGGTCCTCGACGGCAGCTGCTCACGCCAATTCGATTGCAGGACATGGCCGTTGATGCTGACGGCGCGCCGGGCTGCGCGGCCGGCGGCGGATTGTGCCGACGCGTTGTCGTCCGCCGGGGCGTTGTGGCCGACCGAAGTGTCATCCGCTGCATCACCATTGGCTGTGGCCTGCCGGCCGGTGTCCGTGACTGCGGGCCCGGTGCCGGCGGCTGTGGCTTGCTTGTCGGTGTTCGTGTCTGTGGGGCGCACCTCGTCGACTGCGGCCTGCCTGCGGGCGTCCGTGTCTGCGTGCCGGGCGCCGTCGGCTGCGGCCTGCTTGCCGGCGCCCGCATCTACCGGCCCCACCCCATCGGCTGCCGCTCGCTCGTGACTGCCTGCCGCTGTATCCGCCGGGCGCGCACTGTCACCCGTCGTCGACACGGTTGCCGCGGCCGGCGAATCATCGACAGCCGACGGCTCAGCGCGATCGACCGTTCGCGTATCCGCCCGCCGCACTCTCCCCGCCCTCATCCACTCCATGGTGCCCCCGCGCCCCGGCCCCGCCGCAGCTGCGCCTGCTGCGTCGGTGGCTGCGTCTTCGCCGTCGGAGCCATTGTGCCGACCATATCTGTGAACGCGCGCGATCGGGTGCTCTACCGTCTCTCGGGTGTCCAGAGAATCGCGCCGGTCGACAATCCCCCCCTTCTACGTGATGGATGTGTGGAAGGCGGCGGCCGAACGGGCCAGGTCGCACGGGGATGTGCTGGTCCTCGCGGCGGGGCAGCCGTCGACGCAGGCGCCCGCGCCGGTGTTGCGGGCCACCAGGGCCGCCATCGACCACGAACTGCTCGGCTACACCGAGACGTTCGGCATCCTGCCGTTGCGCGAAGCCATCGCCGGGCATCACAGCGAGACCTACGGCTACGACGTGCACCCGGACGAAGTGGTGGTGACCACGGGATCGTCGGGCGCGTTCACGCTGATCTTCCTGGCCGCCTTCGACGCGGGCGACACCGTGGTGGTGGCCAGGCCCGGCTACCCCGCCTACCGCAACACGCTGACCGCCCTCGGCTGCACCGTGGTCGAACTGGACTGCGGCCCGCAGACCCGCTTCCAGCCGACCGTGGCCATGCTCGAGGCGCTGCCCGAGCCGCCCGCCGGCCTGGTGGTGGCCAGCCCGGCCAACCCGACCGGCACCATGATCGACCCGGCCGAGCTGGCCGCGCTGGCCCGCTGGTGCGAGGAGCACGGCACCCTGCTGATCTCCGACGAGATCTACCACGGCATCACCTACGAGGGGGCGAGCACGCCGACCTCATCGGCGTGGGAGTTCTCCCGTTCCGCGGTGGTGATCGGCTCGGTGTCGAAGTACTTCTCGATGACCGGCTGGCGCCTGGGCTGGATGCTCGCCCCCGTGGACCTGCGCCCCGCCCTGCAGCGGCTGGCCTCCAACATGACCGTGTGCCCGCCCGCCATCTCCCAATACGCGGCGGTGCACGCGTTCGGGCCGGAAGCCAAGGATGAACTGGACGGTCACGTGCGCCGGTACGCGCGTAACCGGGCACTGTTGCTGGAGGGTCTGCCGAGCATCGGCATCACCGATCTCGCGCCCGCCGACGGCGCTTTCTACGCCTATGCCGATATTGGTCATTTGACCAACGATTCCCGCGCCTGGTGCGCCGAGATACTCGAGCACACCGGCGTCGCGCTGGCACCCGGTCTCGACTTCGACACCGTGCACGGTCTTCGCACAGTTCGCTTCTCCTTCGCGGGCGCCACCGACGACATCGCCGCAGCACTGGACCGGTTGGGACGGTTCCTGAAGGACTGACCAGTCTTGTTGTCAACAGTGATGTGCGACAACAACTTTGCCTAGTACGAACACTTCCGTGCCGGGATACGGTAAAACTCAGTTATCCCGATTTCCCGCGTTTCCCCGATGACGATTGCGCACGGTTGAACTGATGATGACTGGCACGATGGCACGGTGACCACCGCGACGACCCCGAAAGGCGAACGACGTCGCCAGGCCCTGGTGGCGGCGGCGGCTGAACTGTTGCTCGAAGGCGGCTTCGACGCGGTGCGACATCGCTCGGTGGCGTCGCGGGCCGATCTTCCGCTCGCCTCGACCACCTACTATTTCGAGTCGCTGGAAGATCTGATCGCCCGGGCCGTCGAGTTCAGCGGCGCGATCGAACTCGACGCGATGCGTCGCCGGGTCGGTGAGGTCAGCCATCGCAGGCGCGGCGCCGAGGCGACCGTCGACCTGGTCCTCGACCTACTCGTCGGCCCCGACGACGGCGACCTCGACGCCCGCGGTCAGCTGATCGCCCGCTACGAGCGCTCCGTCGCCTCCGCCCGGCACCCCGAGTTACGCGAGGTCCAGCTCCGACTACGCACCCAGCTCGAAGAACTGCTCGCCGACGTGCTGCGCCGCTCCGACCGAGTGGTGCGCCCCGAGCAGTTGCGCAGGCTGGTCGCCGTCGTCGACGGCGCCGTAGTGGCCGCGCTGATAGAGGGCCATCCGGAACCGCGCCGCCCCGCACGGGCCGGTCTGCTGGACATGATCGACATCGTCGCCCCGCCCGTAGTGCCCAACATGATGCCCCAGCAGCTGGAACGGGCACGCCAACTAGACTGAACGTTCGTGAGCCTCGTCCCGAATGTCCTCGCCACCCGATACGCCAGCCCGGAGCTCGTCGCGCTCTGGTCGCCCGAGAACAAGATCGTGCTCGAGCGCAGGCTGTGGCTCGAGGTGCTGCGGGCCCAGTCGGAGCTCGGCATCGACGTCCCCGCCGGCGTGATCGACGACTACGCGCGCGTGATCGACCACGTGGATCTGGCCTCGATCGCCGAGCGTGAGCGGATCACCCGCCACGACGTGAAGGCGCGCATCGAGGAGTTCAACGCGCTGGCCGGGCACGAGCACGTGCACAAGGGCATGACCAGCCGCGACCTCACCGAGAACGTGGAGCAGCTGCAGATCCGGCTCTCGCTCCAGCACGTCTACAACCACGGTGTCGCCGTCGCGGCCCGGCTGGCCGAGCGGGCCGCCGAGTACCAGACGCTGGTGATGGCCGGTCGCTCGCACAATGTCGCCGCCCAGGCCACCACGCTGGGCAAGCGCTTCGCCTCCGCCGCCGACGAGGTGCTCGTCGGGCTGGCCCGGCTGCGCGATCTGATCGACCGCTACCCGCTGCGCGGGATCAAGGGCCCGATGGGCACCGCCCAGGACATGCTCGACCTGCTCGACGGTGACGCGGGCAAGCTGGCCGCGCTCGAGCAGCAGGTGGCCACGCACCTCGGCTTCGCGACCGTGTTCACCAGCGTCGGCCAGGTGTATCCGCGCTCGCTGGACCACGACGTGCTCTCGGCGCTGGTGCAGCTGGGCGCGGGCCCGTCGTCGTTCGCGCACACCATCCGGCTGATGGCGGGCCACGAGCTGGTCACCGAGGGCTTCCAGCCCGGCCAGGTCGGGTCGTCGGCGATGCCGCACAAGATGAACACCCGCTCCTGCGAGCGCGTCAACGGGCTGCAGGTCGTGCTGCGAGGCTACGGCTCGATGGCGGCCGAGCTCGCCGGTGCGCAGTGGAACGAGGGCGACGTGTTCTGCTCGGTGGTGCGCCGCGTCGCGTTGCCGGACGCGTTCTTCGCCATCGACGGCCAGACCGAGACCTTCCTGACCGTGCTCGCCGAGTTCGGCGCGTACCCGGCGGTGGTCGCCCGCGAGCTCGACCGGTACCTGCCGTTCCTGGCCACCACCCGCATCCTGATGGCGGCGGTGCGCGCGGGCGTCGGTCGCGAGACCGCGCACGAGGTCATCAAGGAGCACGCGGTCGCGGTGGCGCTGGCCATGCGCGAGCAGGGCCGCGAGCCCGACCTGCTGGACCGCCTGGCCGCCGACGACCGGATGCCGCTTGACCGCGCCGCGCTCGATGCCGCACTGGCCGACAAGTCGGCGTTCATCGGCGCCGCCTCCGATCAGGTGTCCGAGGTGATCGCGCAGGTGCAGAAGCTGGTCGAGGCGAACCCCGAGGCGGCGCGCTACACCCCGTCGCCGATTCTCTGATCCGGCGTATTCGTGCCCATGGGGTCCGGGCCGGGGGGTTTCAGAAGTGGACCCCGCGAAATGCCCCGAAAAAAAGGGGCCGCGAACCGTAGCCGGTGATAACCTACAACAATTTATGCGACACA
>NZ_JBHXMY010000139.1:7297-12289 GCF_042720195.1 Nocardia sp. NPDC058497
TCCTCTGCGGCTGGTCGTTTTTTTTTTTCTTTCTGCCCCCGCCCGACGCCCACGAAAATACCGGGCCCGCTACCGTACGCGAGTGAATCCGTACACGATCTTCGCCGACATCATCGCCGGACTCGCGCCCTCGTCCAAGGTGTACGAGGACGACGAGGTCCTGGCATTCATGGACATTCGCCCCGTGACGCCGGGGCATGTGCTCGTGGTGCCCAAGGTGGCCGCGCCGAGTCTGGCAGACCTGGATCCGGCGTTGGGCGGCAAGCTCTTTCAGGTGGGTCAGCGGATCGCGGCTGCCCTTCGTGCCAGTGAGGTGGCGGCTGACGGGGTGAACTTCTTTCTCGCCGACGGGGTCACGGCCGGGCAGGAAGTCTTCCACGTGCATCTGCACGTGATCCCGCGGACGCCGGGCGACGGCTTCGGACTGCGTGCGCGCCCGACCTCGCCCGCCCGCGCCGATCTCGACTATCTGGCCGGTTCCATCCGGGGCGCGCTCACGCGCTGACGCCAACGTCGGGCGAACCGTGCATTGCAAACCGGTGAGTTTGCTGAAGAAACGCCCGAAACGCCGAATGCTTCCAGTTCATTCACCGCTGGGTTACCTTGGACCGTCATTGGCATGCGGTAATGGAGGGTGGGACGTGCGTCGTACAGGTGTTGCTGCTTCAGTGCTGGCTTTCGCTCTCGCGTTGCTCGGACCCGCGGTGGTGAACCCCGCTCCCGCGGCTGCCGCGCAGATCATCGGGATGAACAATCTCAGCCCCACCCGCACGGCGATCTCCGTCGCCTCGCCCGCGATGGGCCGCAATATCGACCTGCAGGTGCTGCACCCGGCGGGCGGCGGCTCCCGGTCGACGTACTACCTGCTCGACGGCCTCGATCCCGGTGTCGGCCAGAGCACCTGGACCAACGCGACCGACGCGGAGGCCTTCTTCCGCGGCAAGAACGTCAATGTGGTGATGCCGATCGGCGGGCAGGCCAGCTACTACGCCGACTGGATCGCCGACGACCCGCGCTTCGGCCGGTACAAGTGGGAGACCTTCCTGACCGAGGAACTGCCGGGGCTGATCGACGCGGCGTTCAACGGTAACGGCGTCAACGGCATCGGTGGTCTGTCGATGGGTGGCAACGCGGCCTACGTCCTGGCGGCCCGCCACCCCGAGATGTACCGGGCCGTCGCCGGTTACAGCGCGTGCCCCGACAGCGCGATGGCGGCGGGCGCGATCATGTTCTCCATCGCCAACCGCGGCGGCAACCCGCTCAATATGTGGGGCGCGCCCGGCAGCCCGGAGTGGGCTTCGCACGACCCGGCGCTGATGATCGATCGGCTGCGCGGCAAGGCGCTGTACCTGTCGACCGGTACCGGCATTCCCGGCCCGCACGAGGCCGAGCTCAAGCCGCAGCTGGCGGAGAACATCTTCCTCGGCGGGCCCATCGAACTCGGCGTCAATACCTGCATGGTGGCGTTCGACCAGCGGCTGCGTGCCGCGGGGATCGGCGCCAAGATCGATTACCACCCGGTCGGGACGCACTCGTGGTCCTACTGGCAGGACGCGCTGCACGCGTCCTGGCCGACCATCGGCCCGGCGCTGGGCGCCTGAGGGGTCGAGCAGTTACACTGAGACCAGGTAGTGGCCCGTCCGGGGCTTGCCGGGGATTGCCAGCGGTGCTGCCACCGCCCTCCTTCCGTGGATCGGCCCCCGGAGGCCCCGGACGGGCTACCCAAATGATTTCGGGCAGGGTTTGCAGGGGAACCAGTCTTTGTCGCGCAGCAATGCGTAGTCCGGCATGGCCATGATGCCCAGCGGGACGACACACGCGGAGCTGTTGCGAATCTGATGCCACACCGAGAGCAAGTAGCTGGGTTCGACGTAGCCGAATTCCCCCGCAGGCCACAGTGCCGCTTTCAAGAATCCGCCGTACAGGTCGGCTGCTTGGCTCTCGGCGTACCGGTCGGCGGAAACCCAGCGCAGGCCCTGTTCGAGGTGGCCGGGCAGCGAATCGTCGGTCAGGAAATTGTCCCGCAGGTAGCGTTCGGTGGTCGTGTGGTCGTGGCCGCGCACATGTCCGAACCTGGTCCACAGCTGTGATTCGGCACCGAACTCGGCCCGCACTGCCCAAAGTACGGATGTGTACATCTTGCCCGCGACATAGTTGTAGAACCGGGTTCGGTCATCGCGATAGCTGCCGTCGCGCAGGGCGGACTTCTCGGCGTAGACGTAACAGACCGTTACGCCGGGAGTCTCACCGAGGGCAGCGGCAGCACGTTTGCGTCGATCATGGTTCTTCACGTGATTCTTCCAGGACAGGACCGCTCCGGTGGGGACGCCGAAGTCTGTGCGCAACTGAGATACGGTCTGGCGTAACGCCATTCCTGCCGACTCGTCGACGATCACTGCGGCCATGCCGAACAGCGGGCTCGATCCAGCCGACGTGCCCCGGTCGCCGGTCTCATCGATGTAGGCGAACACCCGTGTTTGGCCCATTCCAAAAATGTAGCAAACCCGCGATGCCCGAAAACCCTACCCTGACAAGGTAAAACAAGCCGGTCGGCCGGTTCCGTTCCCCACGGTCAGCATCGACCTGAAGCTGGCTTCCGCCGAGGCGTGCAGTACCGGCGTGATCAACCAGGTCTACACCCCGGCCACCCAGTCAGCTCCCCACCGAACCCAGAGTTTCCGCGGGGGGCCGGTGCCGCACTCACACCTTGGTCGTCCGGCAAGGACGCAGGGCGGTGGTGACCATAGCGCACGCCCGGGCCGACGTCGCGGCCGAGTTGGCGGGCCCGGCTGGAGCACTGCGGCTACGGTGGACGCATGGCTGGCGAGAATGAGACGGTGTCGGCGCCGATCGCGAAGAAGGTGCCCTTCGAGCGGGTGCACCACGGTGACACGTTCGTCGACGAGTACGAGTGGCTACGGGACAAGGAAGATCCCGAGGTCATCGCGTACCTGGAGGCCGAGAACGCCTTCACCGAGGCGCAGACCGACCAGCTCCAGCCGCTCCGGGACAAGATCTTCGACGAGATCAAGGCCCGCACCCAGGAGACCGATCTGTCGGTCCCGACCCGGCTGGGGGAGTACTGGTACTACTCGCGCAGTTTCGAGGGCAAGCAGTACGGGGTGCACTGCCGCTGTCCCATCGACGCGAACGCCGACGGCATCGACGCGTGGACGCCGCCGCAGCTCGAGGCCGAGACGGTGATCGAGGGCGAACAGGTGCTGCTCGACAGCAATGTGCTGGCCGAGGGGCTGGACTTCTTCGCGCTCGGCGCGTTCTCGCTGAGCCACGACGGCAACCTGCTCGCCTACTCGGTCGACAGCACCGGTGACGAGCGCTACACGCTGCGGATCAAGGACCTGCGCACCGGTGAGCTGCTGCCGGACGAGGTCGCCGGCGCCGCGCCCGGCGCGACCTGGTCGCTGGACGGCACGCACATCTTCTATCAGACCGTCGACGAGTCGTGGCGCCCCGACACCGTGTGGCGGCACCGCATCGGCGCCGCGGCAGACACCGACGTGACGGTGTTCCACGAGCCCGACGAGCGCTACTGGGTGAGCGTCGGCGCGACCCGCTCCGAGAAGTACCTGATGATCTGGCTCGGTTCCAAGATCACCACCGAGGGCTGGGTGCTCGAGTCGGACAACCCCGAGGGCGAGTTCCGGGTGCTGCTGCCGCGCCGCGAGGGCGTGGAGTACTCGGCCGAGCACGCGGTGATCGCCGGCCAGGACCGCTTCCTGATCCTGCACAACGACGTGGTCGACGGGGTGAAGGCGGAGAACTTCGTGCTCGCCGAGGCGCCCGCCACCGACCCGTCGGACATGACGATTCTGATCGGGCATCGCGAGGACGTGCGGCTCGAGGACATCGACGCCTTCGCCAACCACCTGGTGCTCGGCTACCGCCGCGACGCGCTGCCGCGCCTGTCGGTGTGGCCGCTGACCGCCGAGGGCTACGGTGAACTGACCGAGCTGGACTTCGGGCTCGAATTGTTCTCCGCCGGTGCGGGTTCCAGCCCCGAATGGGAACAGCCGACGCTGCGGGTCGGGGTCACCTCGTTCATCACCCCGATGCAGGTGTTCGACTACGTGCCCGCCACCGGTGAGCTGCTGCTGCGCAAGGAGCAGCCGGTGCTCGGTGGCTACGACCCGAACGACTATGAGCAGCACCGTGATTGGGCGGTGGCCCAGGACGGCACCCGGATCCCGATCTCGCTCATCAAGCGCCGCGACCTGCCCGCCGACGGCCCGAAGCCGATGCTGCTCTACGGATACGGCTCCTACGAGGCCAGCATCGACCCGTCGTTCTCGGTCTCGCGGTTGTCGCTGCTCGATCGCGGCATGGTGTTCGCGGTGGCGCATGTGCGCGGCGGCGGTGAGATGGGCAGGCTCTGGTACGAGCACGGCAAGACCCTGCTGAAGAAGAACACCTTCACCGACTTCGTCTCCTGCGCAAGCCATCTCATCGGCACCGGGGCCACCGCGGCGGACCGGCTGATCGCCGACGGCGGCAGCGCGGGCGGCCTGCTGATGGGCGCGGTCGCCAACCTCGCGCCGGAACTGTTCACGGGCATCCTCGCCAATGTGCCGTTCGTCGACCCGCTCACCTCGATCCTCGACCCGTCGCTCCCGCTGACGGTCATCGAATGGGACGAGTGGGGAAATCCGTTGGCCGACAAGGAAGTCTACGAGTACATGAAGTCGTACTCGCCCTATGAGAACGTCGAAGCCAAGGACTACCCCGCGATCCTGGCGATCACCAGTCTCAACGACACCCGCGTCCTCTACGTCGAGCCCGCCAAGTGGGTCGCCAAACTGCGCGACACCAAGACCGGCGACAGCGAACTACTGCTGAAGACGGAGATGAGCGCAGGCCACGGCGGCGTGAGCGGGCGCTACGAGAAGTGGAAGGAAGTCGGCTTCGAATACGCCTGGGTCCTGGACCGGGTGGGTCTGGCGGGCGCCGGAGGGGGGGGGGGGGGGGGGGGGGGGG
>NZ_JBHXMY010000140.1:0-12261 GCF_042720195.1 Nocardia sp. NPDC058497
CCCGCGTGAACCCCCCCGTGGGTGTCCCCGACCGCCGGGGGGGGCGGCCCCGCGCGGGGCCCCACGGTTCTAACGCGTACGAGAACGGCGGCCTGCCGACCAACGAGCGCCTCGAGTTCCTCGGCGACTCGGTGCTCGGCCTCAGCATCACCGAGCGCCTCTACACCGAGCACCCCGAGAAGTCCGAGGGTGAGCTCGCGAAGCTGCGCGCCAGTGTGGTGAACATGCACGCGCTCGCCGAGGTGGCGCGTGGTCTCGGCGACGGCGGACTCGGTCAGTACCTGCTGCTCGGCAAGGGCGAAGAGCTCACCGGCGGTCGCGACAAGCCGAGCATCCTCGCCGACGGCATGGAATCCCTGCTCGGCGCCGTGCATCTCGAGCACGGCATCGAAGTGGCCCGTGGCGTCGTGCTTCGCCTGTTCGCCGAACTGCTCGAGCGCGGCCCCCGCATGGGTGCCGGCCTCGACTGGAAGACCAGCCTGCAGGAGCTCACCGCCGAACGCGGACTCGGTGTGCCCAGCTACGAGATCACCTCCACCGGCCCGGACCACAACAAGGAGTTCACCGCCACCACGGTGATCGCCGGTCGTCCGTACGGTCAGGGTGTCGGCCGCTCCAAGAAGGAAGCCGAGCAGAAGGCCGCGGGCACCGCCTACAAGGCACTCACCGACGAATCCGTCGCCGACCAAGCGTGACCACGGTGGGCCGGAGGCGGCAGCGGAGCGTAACCACGCAGGCCCTCGAGGGCACGCTCGACGAGACAGTCTGAGACCTGTGCCTGAGCTGCCCGAGGTCGAGGTGGTACGGCGCGGTCTGGCCGAGCATGCGGTCGGTCGTGTCATCGATTCCGTCACCGTCACCCACCCGCGAGCTGTGCGCAGGCACGTCGCGGGTGGTGGCGATTTGGCGGCCCGGCTCATCGGGCTGAAGATCGAGAGCGCGCAGCGTCGCGGTAAGTACCTGTGGCTCACCTTCGACGAACCCGATACCGCGCTGGTCGTGCATCTGGGGATGAGCGGTCAGATGCTGGTGCAGCCCGCGGGCGTCCCCGTCGAGAAGCACGCCCACATTCGCGCCGCCCTCGGTGACGGCAGTGAGCTGCGATTCGTCGACCAGCGCACCTTCGGCGGCTGGGCGCTGGCCGACCTCGTCGAGGTCGACGGCACCGTCGTCCCGGACACGGTCGCCCACATCGCCCGTGATCCGCTGGATCCGCGCTTCGACCGCGAAGCCGTGGTCGCGAAGATCCGCGCCAAGAACACCGAGATCAAGCGGGTGCTGCTCGACCAGACCGTCGTGTCGGGCATCGGCAACATCTACGCCGACGAGGCGCTGTGGCGGGCCGGGCTGCACGGCACCCGCATCGCCGCCGACCTCACCCGGCCGGTGGTGCGCCTCCTGCTCGACAGCGTCACCACGGTCATGAACGAGGCGCTCGCGGTCGGCGGCACCTCCTTCGACGCGCTCTATGTGAATGTGAACGGCGAATCCGGCTATTTCTCCCGGTCGCTGGCCGCCTACGGGCGGGTCGACGAACCGTGCGATCGCTGCGGCACACTGCTCATCCGCGAGCAATTCATGAATCGTTCGTCGTTTTCCTGCCCGAAGTGTCAGCGGAAGCCTCGCCGCCGCTGATCCGGGCACGCTACGGTTTCTCCTGACAGGTCGTTTCGGACCCGGTCCATGCAGGAGGACGTTATGCGCAAGCTGACCTATTTCGTGGCATCGACGATCGACGGGTTCATCGCCGCCGAGGACGGGACCCTGGACTTCTTCCCGGTGGGCGGCGACCACGGCCCATCGATCACCTCGCAGTACCCCGAGACCCTGCCGACCAAGGTGCGCGAGTCGCGCGGCATCGCGGCGGGCAACGTGTACTTCGACACCGTGATCATGGGCCGCAAGACCCACGACTTCGGGGTGCGCACCGGCACCGCGAGCCCGTACGAGCACCTGCGGCAGTTCGTGGTGTCGACGACGCTGCCCGAGTCGCCCGCACCCGGGGTCGAGCTGATCACGGGCGATCCGGTCGCCGCCGTCCGGGAGCTGAAACGCGAAGCGGGACTCGGCATCTGGCTGTGTGGCGGCGGTGAGCTGGCGCAGACGCTGTTGCCCGAGATCGACCAGGTGTTCCTCAAACTGCATCCGGTGGTGCTCGGTACCGGTCGCCCGCTGTTCGGCGGTGGTACGAAACTGCCGGAGCCGGAACGGTTCCGGGTGATCACCAGCCGCGTGTACGCCGACGGCGTCGCGTTCCTCAAGTACGGCCGGATCAGGTAGCGCCCGTGACGTCGGCGGACAGTCCCGGCCCGGTGGCGGCCCTGCGCGAGATCGGGTTCTGGCTCGAACGCTCGCGCGCGGAGACCCACCGGGTGAAGGCTTACCGCCGCGCCGCCGACATCGTCGACGCCCTGTCCGACGCCGAGCGGGCGACCCGGGCGAGCGAGCGCAGCTGGCGTGAGCTGTCCGGTATCGGTCCCAAGACCGCCGCCGTCATCGAACAGGCCTGTGCCGGCGAGGTTCCCGACTATCTGGCCGAATTACGCGGCGCCGCACAACCTGTCGGGCCGGCGGGCGATCCGCTTCGTACCCAGCTGCGCGGTGATCTGCACACGCACTCGGACTGGTCCGACGGCGGCAGCCCGATCGCCGAGATGATGGGCGTCGCCGCCGCGCTCGGCCACGAATACTGTGCGCTGACCGATCATTCGCCGCGCCTGAAAGTCGCCAACGGGCTCTCGGCCGAACGCCTCCTGCGACAGCTCGACGTGATCGCCGAGCTCAACGACCAGCTGGCGCCCTTCCGCATCCTCACCGGCATCGAGGTCGACATCCTCGACGACGGCACCCTCGACCAGCGCGCCGATCTGCTCGAACGCCTGGATGTCGTTGTCGCCAGCGTGCATTCACACCTGCGCGACGACAGCGCCACCATGACCAAGCGCATGGTCTACGCCGTCGCGAATCCGAATGTCGATGTCCTCGGCCATTGCACCGGCCGCCTCGTCACCGGCGGCCGCGGTACCCGTCCCGAATCCAGTTTCGACGCCGAACTCGTCTTCGAAGCCTGCCGCAAATACAGCACCGCCGTGGAGATCAACAGCCGCCCCGAACGCCGCGACCCACCCGGCCGCCTCATCGAGCTGGCCGTCGACATGGGCTGCCACTTCAGCATCGACACCGACGCCCACGCTCCAGGCCAATTGGCTTGGCAGGGTTACGGATGCGAGCGAGCGCTGGCCAACGGCGTCACCGCCGACCGGGTGATCAACACCTGGCCGGTCGACGAGCTGCTGGCGTGGTGCGCGACGACCACCGGGTGAAGACTCGCCGAACTCCTGGCGTCGGGCGCCGCGGTCACGGATCGGCCTGATAGACAGTCGGATACAGGTATCCGGGGTGAGGGGAGGGGAGCCGATGGGCGAATTCCCGGTCGAGATCGTGCTGTCGACGCTCGGTCTGCTCGTGGCGACGGCCGCATTCCTGCGTGAGTTCGTTTTCGTCGGCCGCAAGCGCCTCGGCTACCGCGTGCAGATGAACACGTCGGCCAGCCGGATCCAGCTCACCGACGCCAATGGTGCAGCGGCACAGGGGGGCAACTCGGCGGCAGAGCCGGTGTCGGTGGTGCTGATCCGGATCGAGAACTACGGCTCCACGGTGATCGAGGACGATGACTACGCCGCCGGCGAGAGCCCACGCCTGCTTTTCCGGCACCACACGATCCGGGCGCTCGAGGTCACCGAGCGGGTCACCCGCACGGGGCAACCGGTCACCGCGCTCAGCGATGCCCTGCGGGAGCTGGCGCCCAGCGTAGGCGCGGACAATGCCGCGCGGATCGTGCTGCCGAGCGAACGGCTCGAACGCGGTGAGCACTACAAGGTGCTGGCTGTGCTGACAGGTCCGGCGCCCGATCCGCAAGACGTCAACGCGGAGCAGGTGGTGAGCAAGGCCGGCAGCCTCAAGGGCGGCCGATTCGTCGAAACCACCAGCCGCTCCCGGCGGGAACCCGCACTGCTCGGCCTGAGCGTGTTCCTCGCCCTGGTGGTGATGGTGCAATTGCTGGCCACCGTGCTGCGCGGCGATCCGCCGCCGCGCGACTGTGCTGCCGGCGATCTCACCGTAGTCGGCTCCACCGCGATGGCGCCGATGATCCGCGAGGCGGCGCGGAACTACGAGAAGACCTGCACCGGAGCGCGATTCCGGTTCGACTTCGCCGGCACCGAGCCGGGGCTGCGCGCGTTGGCCACAGCGGGGCCGACGCAGGGCATGCTCGCCATCGGTGACGGGTCCAAGGGCACCTCGTTCGAGGCGCTCACCGAGCTGCCGCTGGCTCGCGCGTCGTTCTCCATGGTCGTGCACCCGGGTGTCGGGCTGAAAGACCTGACGACGCAGCAGGTCAGGGATCTCTACCGCGGAAGCATCGAGAACTGGAACCAGATCGGCGGACCCGATCTGCCGGTGGTCCTGATCGACCGGACCGCGGGCTCGGGGACGCGCCGCGCGCTGGAGTCGAGACTGCTCGAGGACAACCGCAAGGTGTTCCGCTACACCAGCTGCATCGGGATGGCCGCCGGCGGCGAGCAGTGCGAGGTCGACGTGACCGAGGAAGTGGCTACGTTCGTTGCCAAAATCCCTGGTGCGGTGGGGTATCTGGAAACCTCGGCCGTCGGTGACGAGGTCAGGGCGGTGACGATCGACGGGGTCGGGCCAACGCCCGACACGATCCGTTCCGGCGCCTACCGGTTCACCGGTGTCGAGTACGCCTACACTCATGGACCGGTCGCCGGTGATTCGCTGGTGGCTCAGTTCCTGGACTATCTGACGCGGGGTAAGGCCAGGCTTACCATGACCGAGTTCGGCAACATCCCGTGCGTCGATCCGGCCGAACCGAAATTCTGTACGCCGTAGACCGCCTCTGACGGCGTAATCTCCTGTCGCGGTACAGAATCGCCGAGTCGAAAACCCAGCAAACCACTGGTTTACTCGCCGGTAGCGGGGTACGTTCCACTACGGCCCCTCTGTTCAGGCGGGCACCTATGTGGTGCGCTCCACGTCTGACCAGGCCAACCATGCCCCATGGACGGCGGTGAAGCTCTCGTCTCCACCCCGCCGAGGCGGCCATCTCTTGTTCGCGCAAGTGTTGCGAGGTTGTGTCCCTGGAAGGAAGGTCATGAGTGCAGATACGTCGGCAATGTCGCCGACCGGGTTCTCCACGTCCGATCTCTACTCGATCGAGCACAACGGCGGCCCACTGCGGATCGCGATGGTGGTTCCACCGTATTTCGATGTCCCTCCCAAGGCGTACGGCGGCGTCGAGGCCGTCGTAGCCGATCTGGTCGATTCGCTCTGTGAGCGCGGCCATCACGTCACCCTGTTCGGAGCGGGCGAACCGGGTACCAAGGCGAATTTCGTCCCGCTGTGGGACCGGATCGTCCCGGAACGACTCGGTGATCCGTTCCCCGAGGTGGTGCACGCCCTGCGGGTGCGCCGCGCGATCGAGCGCCTGGCCGAGACCGAAGGTATCGACCTGGTCCACGATCACACCTTCGCGGGCCCGCTGAACGCGCCCGCCTACGCCAATCTCGGTCTGCCGACGGTGGTCACCGTGCACGGTCCCGTGCAGGACGACTGCTACCGCTACTACCGCGAACTGGGCGAGGAATGCTCGCTCGTCTCGATCAGCGACCGGCAGCGCGAACTCGCGCCCGACCTGCCGTGGGCAGGACGCGTGCACAACGCGCTGCGGCCGGACCTGTGGCCGTTCCAGACCGAGAAGCAGGACTACGCGCTGTTCCTCGGCCGCTTCACGATGGACAAGGGCCCGCATCTGGCGCTCGACGCCGCCCACGCGGCCGGAATCCCGCTCATCCTGGCGGGCAAGTGTTCCGAGCCGCTGGAGAAGGCCTACTTCGAGGAGTACGTGCGCCCACGGCTGACCGACAGCGATCATGTATTCGGTCTCGCCGACGCGGCGGCCAAGCGTAAACTCTTGGCTGGAGCGCGGTGTCTGCTGTTCCCCATTCGCTGGGAGGAGCCGTTCGGCATGGTGATGATCGAGGCAATGGTCTGCGGAACGCCTGTGGTCGCGTTGCGCGGCGGCGCGGTGGCCGAGGTGCTGGTCGACGGCGTCACCGGACGCATCTGTGAGGAGCCGGACGAGCTGCCCGGCGCCATCGCGGAAGTCGCGACGTTCGATCCGGCGGCCTGCCGGGCGCACGTCGAAGCGAATTTCGGCGCCGACACTCTCGGCGGTGGCTACGAGCAGGTGTACCGGCAATTGTTGGCCCGCACCACGATCGGGTACGGCAACGCGTTCGCGATGCCGATGCCGTTCGGGGCGGCGGTCAGCGGGCGCGTATGAGCCTGAACAGCGCGTCGCGGGGGGGCCCCCCCCCGCCCCGCGCGCCCCCCCCCCCCACCCCCACCACTGGCCCGACACCGGACAACTCCACGAAGCCGTCGCGTGCTTGCAAGGCGGAAGCGGGCACGACGACATCGATCTTGGTTGTCTGCTGACGATTCAGCAACGTGACCAGGTCACACAACTCGGCATGACGAACAGAGGTAGACAGCGACACGAGACACTCCTTCGAATGAAATAGACAGGACGGATGGAAAGGGCGGAGCCTGCCGCAGGCACGGACACGGACAGAGCAGGCGAAGACCGCGGTCCGCCTCGAAATGGACTCGGCTTCACCGCAGTTGGCGGAACAACACGCAGGGCTGTCCTCGGGCGGAAGGTCGGAGGCGTTGCAAGGGAGTACGGGACTCGGGTCGTTCGGCTGTAGAGCAGTGAGTCCTTCTTGCCGCCGACTCAGCTGCGCGCTGGCGCTCGGAGAGCCGAATTGGGGGTGCTCGTCAGTCTCGGGGCGGCGCGGTGAGCCAACGTGTGAGCGTGCGAAGCTGTTGCATGATGTGGCTGGCCGGGCCGGATCCGGTTCGCTCGTATTCGGTGTTCCAGAGGTAGCTGACCACGATCTGGGCAGCGCTGACGACATCGTCGCCCGCGGTGAGTAGTTCGTCTCCGGCTTGTCGGTCTGCGAGTTCTCGGCAGCGTCGCGTGGCCGAGTCCGGGACCAGCTTCGAATCGGTCGAGCCAGAAGCGCTGGTCCCCGCGTGTGGCACCTCAGTGTCAGACACGGCGGTTCCTCTCCAGCCCGCGGCACAGGCAGCTGCCGATGCGCGAGTGCGTTATCGCACAGGGCGAGGCAGATCTGCCGGTTGCCCAGATCATTGGTGCGACCAGCTGCCACCGCGCGGTTTCAGGTGGCGTCGATTCGCGCGTTTCCACTCGGTGGCGTTCGGGTCAGCCGCATAGCGGTGCCCGCCGGGATAGACGGTGACAGCGAGTTGATGCGCCCGCACCAGCGCCTTGATCGCACTGTCGAGACCGTCGCGATCAAGGATGTGGAAGGTGATCGGGCTGATGGTGAGCGCAACATAGCTGATCTTGCGCCGCATCCCCTCGTGATACACCTGCTCCACCGAGGCCGAACCGGTCGGGGTATGTGTCCAGGTGATCGACGTGAGCGCCGACACCTCTGAAGCTGGCGGTTCCACGACCGGCAACCACACCCGCTTGGCCACTCCGAACATCGCTTGGCGCGCCAATCCGAACAACCCCAGCATCCGCTGGACCTGTTCGGCCGAGGTGAACGTCATAGCGATCCGCCCCCACCTCGCGACAACCCTCGCATCGCTGCTGCCCACTCCGACGACGTCGATGGCGATCGGCTGCTCACCGGCCAACACCGCCGCCACAGTGGTGACCACTCCGTTCCGACGATCCAAAGGTGGCCGTCGAACCTGATCGAACGCGAGGACGGGAGACTGCATGGATGTCATGAGCGAATTTCCGTTCTGGTCGTTGGACGAATGCGATCCCGTTTTCCGCCACCTTGAGCCGCATGCCGGGATCCGGCGTGGAAATGGAATTCATCGTTTGCGGTTCTTTCTGAGCTCGGTGGCGAGGCTGATACGCCGGGTGAGGGCTTGGCGGCACCGTGGCTACCCGGTCGTCCCCGAGCCTGATCCACGCCTCGTACCAAGCCTCGGTCGGTTTGCCTTGTCGCAGCGCGCCTTCGTCGGCCGGTTCTTGTGACCAGAACCGGCATTGGCAGTCGAGGTCACCGCAGCGCGACGGCATTGCGCCGGTGGCATTGAACCGGTCTGTGCGCCCGGCCAGCAGGACGCATGCCTGGCGGGAGTAGTGCGCGCATTGGCGCAGGTGGATCGTGCGACGTTGCTCGATTCCTGGACCGCTGAGGACCGCACCGACTACGCGGGCCTGCGCCCACCTGCGGAATGGGTCACCGCGAACAAGGAGGAAGCGATCACCGCCGCGATCAACGAGACCGCGCGCACCGGCCAGCCGGCCAAGGTCATCATCTCCACCCCGTGGCAGGTGACCGCAGGGATCAGCAACGATTAGGTGCAGTCGATCGGCCGCTACAGCCTGTGCTCGACCACCGCGGTGATCGCCCAGCCGGCCAACCCGGGCCAGAACCCGATCGAGCTGCGTCAGCAAACCCATATCTACGACGTCTACGACTACGCCGCCAGTGACGACTACGGCAACCCGGCCCAGCAGGCGGTCCAGGTCGGTGTCGATGGGTGAAAAGCTCGGCGTCGCCAAATCTTTCCTGGTGTTGGGGTCGTCGTCGGTGCATTCCTGGTCCGGCATCCGCTGAGGATCCGAGCATTGTCCGCCGCGCGCCCGCAGCGGGCAATGCCGCACAATGAGCCCATGTCCACCATCGACCCGACGACCGAAACGTGACGCCACAGCGCTGGCTGGGGTGTCGGTGCCGGGCTGTTCCTGGCGGTGGTGGTTTTCGTGCCGGCGGTCTTCCTGAGGGTTTCGGCCACGCCGCCGCATCTGCGTGCCCGGCCGGTCGAGGTGCCTGTGTCGTACTGGTTCACCTGGCTTGGTGGGCTGGCCGTTTTGCTCGTCCCGGCGGTGGTGCTGGCGATGCGGCCGCGCACGCGGCGGGTCGCGGCGGGATATGTCGTCGCTGCGGGCCTGGCCGCTGTGGTGTTGGCAGGGTTGGTGGTCGGGTTCGAGCTGGGTGGGTTCGCGCCTGCCTGATCCAAACCGGCGCGGCCCGGGTCATGCTGATCGCGGTGACCGAGCGAGGAGTGGAAATTGATCGATCGATACTTCAATGGGCGGCTGATCGGGCTGGTCGACTTCGAAGACGTGGTGGTCGAACAGCGCGCGATCGAATTCACCGACCCCGCGATTCCCGTACGGGGTTCTCACCTTGCCGTGATCGTGCCCGATGACGGGCTGTGGCCCGCAGCCAAAGTACAGATCAGCCCGGATGTTGCTGAGGTTTCCGTGGAGTTCGTGTTGTGGGCGATCGAGAAGGCCAGAGAACTGGTGCAACGTGACTCCTCCGGCGGATAGTCGCGACGCGACGCGCTGGGGGCCTTGGACCTGATCGGCGGGTAGCTCGCCTGGGATCGTGGTCGTTCTGCCCGTGCCCACGGTCAGCGCCACGACCGGCTGGGTCCGAGGCCCGCAAGCTTCCGAGCAGGATCAGTTCAGCGGCGCCGATTTCCACCATTGTTTCAGCTCAGCTGCCGAGCCGGTGATGGTCGCCGATTCCGACAACCATTCGGTGTACATGAGGAATTGGGTGCGTGCGGGGTCGCCCGTGAAGACGGTGACGATTCTGTGCGCGCTCAACCGATCACCCTGCTCGCCCTGGTTCCCGGTGTCGATGAACGCGTAGTTGGTGTAGGACTTTCCGGCGGCTTTGTTGGTGTCGACCGACTTCACGGGCGACGGTAGGCCGCGCACCACTGACTCGACGGCCAAGGCACTGTTGTAGGCGTAGATCCGGAAGTGGATCTTTGCTGTGGACTGGGCGGAAGGGGCGCAGTTGATCTGCCACTGCCAGTCCCCGAAGTCCGGGTCCCACCAACTGTCGTTGACACTGGAAGGCCAGCTGTAGCATTTGCCGCCGCCGTAGGCGGTGTCGGTGTCGGCGGGCACCATGGCCGGGAAGGCGTTATGTATCGCTGCCCCGTCCGGGGTGATCGGCTTTGCCGCGGTAGTTGTCGCACTCGCGGCAGTCGAGGGTATTTGTCCTCTAGAGGTGAGGGTGATGCCGATGGAGATGCTGATCACCAGCGCGACCGTGATGGCGATGCCGACCAGTACCGCGACCTTTCTGCTGCTCGCCGACCGGGCCGGTGGGCTCGGTTGGTGTCGGGGCAGTGGCGGCGGGGTGAGAGCTGACGCTGACATCGACGGTTGGCCAGTGCCTACCCCTATGCGGTCGGGAGCCTGGTAGAGCCGCGTCGTGGCATTTCTTGCGGCCAGGCCTGCACCCTGTGGGGAAGGAATCGAGGCGGGTCCGTTCACTGCGGCGGCCGCGGCGGCCGCGAACGCGGCGCAGTTCGGGTATCTGTCTTGGGGCCGCTTGGCCATCGCCGTCGCGAGCACGATGTCCAGGGCTGGGGGTAGATCCCCGCGCACACTGCTGAGACGTGGTGGTGGCTGCTGCAGGTGTCGTTGGATGACGACGGCGGGGTTTGTCGCGTCGAAAGGCGAAGTGCCGGTGAGCAGTCGGAACAGGGTGCATGCGAGAGAGTACTGATCGGAGCGGCCATCGACGGTGACTCCGGTGAGTTGTTCGGGCGAGGCGAAGGCTAGAGTCGCCATGAATGTCCCGGTCCGGGTGAGACTGGTGGCATTGTCGTCACCGAGGCGAGCGATCCCGAAGTCGGTGAGGTGGATGCGCTCGTGACCGTGGTCGATGGGCTCGATCAGGATGTTGGCTGGTTTCACGTCGCGGTGCAGTACACCGCGGCTGTGCGCGAAGTCCAGTGCCTGAGCGGTTTCGGAGATGATGTGGACCGCGCGGATCGGGTCGAGCGGCTGCGGCAGCGCCGCGGCGTCGCCACCGTTGATGTAGCGCATCGAGATCCACAGCTGACCAGCATCGACGCCTCGGTCGTACACGGTAACGATGTTCGGGTGTTCCAATCCCGCGACCAGGTCGGCTTCGCGCTCGAACCTCGCCCGGATCTCGGTGTCGGAGAACTGCTCCGGATTGAGGACCTTGATCGCGGTCAATCGGGGCAGGCGCGGGTGCCGGGCGAGATAGACCATGCCGATTCCCCCACGACCGAGCAGCTTTTCGATGGTGTATCCGGCGAAGACATCTCCCGAGGCAAACACCAGGAGAATGCTAGTGGAGGTAGCGCGTCGTGGGATCGTGGTCACCATGCCCCTGCCCACGTTCGGCGCTCACGAGCGCCGGGGGTGGCGGCTGGCCGCACGGACACCCGGGTTCGATGTCATCGACCCGGACCGGCTGGCGTGGGAGCCGGCGGTCACCGGTTATGACACGATCATGATCGGGTGAGGCACGACCGCGCATGTCGGCGGGTTCCGGCTCGCCGAGGGCACGCCGGTCGCTTCGTCGGCCGCTGCGGGCCCTCAGCGTGGCGCTCGACGGAGCGGGACTGAAAACCTCGGTGTCGGTGGTTCCCGCATCCAGTGCGAGCAAGGTCCTCTACTACGTCACTCTCCTGCAGAGCCAGAAGCTCAAAGTTGCTGCGTTGCTGGATTCCGACCAAGCGGGCGACAAGGCTGCACAGCAAGACGAGCTGGTGCACCTGCTCACGAGCAAGCAGATCCTCCGCACCAAGGACTACTGTGGCGGCACGGTGGCGCGTGCTGAGATCGAAGACCTTCTACGAGACACCCTGGTCGATGTCGCGAAGGACAACATGGGCTGGGACGTCACGACCACCGCATCCTCGCAGCCAAGCCGACCGATCATCGACATTTTCACCAAGGAGATCTCCGGGTTCTCGAAGTTCAAGCTCGCCCGCGCCTTCGTGCGCTGGCTGAGCACGCACGACATCTCGGACCTCACAACGGACGAACGCGCCGGTGTCACCGCACTGTTCAAGGCCATCAACAACGCAGTGAAGTAGCGCCGCTGGGTCGCAGCGGCGCAATATCCCATCACAGGTGTGCCAACTCGCCTCCGCCGACATGGCTGCGGCGCCGTCGTCAGGGAAGCAGCTTGTAGAGCCGGACCAGTTCGGTGCCGATCTGGGCCGCGTGATCGCATCCGCCGCTTTCGGTGGTGAGCCGGATCAGCTCGATGGGATAGTCGGAGAGGTCGATTTCGCGGCGCCGTTTCTCCAGGTCGGGACGAACGGCGTCGATACCGATCCAGAGCTGGCAGTATCCCGGGGACCCCACGGCGGTGGCGGGTTTTGCGGTGGCCGGAAAAC
>NZ_JBHXMY010000141.1:0-9231 GCF_042720195.1 Nocardia sp. NPDC058497
GGGGGGGGGGGGGGGGGGGGGCGCGAGGAGCGAGTGTGGGGGGTGGGGCTCCACCACTGGGGGGGGGTGTGTCGGGCGTGCTCGGCCCCCCACGGCCCCGCCGATCAGCATCCCGAGCAGGCTCGGCGGCATCTGGCTCGCCGTCGAACCCAGGCCGCACAGCGCAGTCAAACAGCCGAACACGATGGCCGTGGTCCTGATCCCCTGGCCGCCGGTCGGGAACGCGAACGCGAGCCCGCCCAGCACGAGGAACACACCGAAGCCGGCCGTGGCCCGCCCGGCCGCCTCGCCGCCCGCCATCGCACCGAAGACCACGATCAGGCAGTCCGAGCCCCGCTGCGACGAACGAGAGCACCTGGGCCGCGCGGACGCTGCCCGGCATCCGCACCGGCGCCTGCGGGTACCCGTTGTATCCAGCCGGGGCCTGCGGGTACCCGGAGTATCCGGGGCCGCCGGGGTACGGGGCATAGCCGAGCTGTCCGGGGCCGCCGGGGTATCCGGGATCGCCGGGGTAGGTCACGTAACTGCCGTCGGGCCGGCGACCGGAATGCGGAGCTGCCGGACCACCGTAGGTCTGGTGGGCAGGCGCCGAGGGATACGGCTCGTGGCCGGGCACGGGTGCCATCGGCTGAGCGGTCGCCGGGTCGCCCGGTGCGGAATTCGGTACGGCGGGATGGTGTTCGGGGCCGGTCAACGGCTGTCCTTTCCGAGTGGATCATCGGGAGACGGCAGCACAGATCGATTCCGGCAGAAAGCCCCCCGCGCACTATTCAAGATCATCGGTGCGCGCGCGTCATTTCGAGGGGAGCCGATGTCCGGAGCGCGACCGTCCTGTCGGACATGCTCGCTAGGCTGGACACGTGGCAGATCCCGCGACGTACCGGCCGGCGCCGGGCACGATTCCCGTCGAACCCGGTGTGTACAAGTTCCGGGACGTGCACGGGCGGGTCGTCTATGTCGGCAAGGCCAAGAGCCTGCGCAGCCGGTTGAACTCCTACTTCGCCGATGTGTACTCGCTGCATCCGCGGACCAGGCAGATGGTGACCACGGCGGCCAGCGTCGAGTGGACGGTGGTGTCCACCGAGGTGGAGGCCCTGCAGCTCGAATACAACTGGATCAAGGAATTCGATCCGCGATTCAACGTCCGCTACCGCGACGACAAGACCTATCCGGTGCTGGCGGTGACGCTGAACGAGGAGTATCCGCGCCTGTTCGTCTACCGCGGCGCCCGCAAGAAGGGCGTGCGCTACTTCGGCCCCTACGCCCACGCCTGGGCGATCCGCGAGACACTCGACCTGCTGCTGCGCGTGTTCCCCGCGCGCACCTGCTCCAACGGAGTCTTCAAGCGGCACAGCCAGATCGGGCGTCCCTGCCTGCTCGGCTACATCGACAAGTGCTCGGCGCCGTGCGTCGGCCGGGTCACCGCCGACGAGCACAGCCAGATCGTCGACGACTTCTGCGACTTCCTCTCCGGCAAGACCGACAAGATGGTGCGCGCGCTGGAACGGCGCATGCACGAGGCCGCCGACGACCTCGACTTCGAGACCGCGGCGCGCCTGCGCGACGACGTGCAGGCCCTGCGCCGCGCGCTGGAGAAGCAGGCGGTGGTACTCGGCTCCGGCACCGACGCCGACGTGATCGCCTTCGCCACCGACGAACTCGAAGCCGCCGTCCAGATCTTCCACGTCCGCGACGGCCGCGTGCGCGGTCAGCGCGGCTGGGTGGTCGACAAGTCCGGGGACGCGCTCGACGTCGCCGAATCCGGCACCGAACTCGCGGCGCTGGTCGAACAGTTCCTCACCCAGTTCTACGGCGAACAGGCCGCCATGGCCGAGCAGAACGCCGACGGTGATGTCGTCGTGGTTCCGCGTGAGGTGCTTGTCCCCGAATTGCCCGCCGACGCCGAGGAGATCCAGGACTGGCTCAGCAGGCTGCGCGGTTCCGCGGTCTCGCTGCGCGTCCCGCAGCGTGGCGACAAGAAAGCGCTCGCCGAGACCGTGCAGCGCAACGCGGGGGAGGCACTGGCCCAGCACAAACTGAAGCGCGCGGGCGACCTGACCTCGAGATCACAAGCGCTGCAAGACATCCAGGACTTCCTCGACCTGGACAGCGCGCCGCTGCGGATCGAGTGCGTCGACATCAGCCACGTCCAGGGCACCGACGTCGTCGCCTCGCTGGTGGTGTTCGAAGACGGCCTCGCTCGCAAATCCGACTACCGCCACTACGCGATCAAGGAGGCCGCGGGCGATGGCCGCTCCGACGACGTCGGCAGCATCGCCGAGGTGACGCGCCGCCGCTTCGCCAGGCTGGCCCGCGACCGTCAGCAGGTCGTCGACGTCGAGATCGACGAGACCGACGAGCCGGCCTCGCGCCCCGGCGTCGACCCGACCACCGGCAAACCGCGCCGCTTCGCCTACCCGCCCAACCTCTACGTCGTCGACGGCGGCGCGCCCCAGGTCGCCGCGGCCGCCGAAGTACTCGACGAACTCGGCATCACCGATGTCGCGGTGATCGGCCTCGCCAAGCGGCTCGAGGAGGTATGGGTGCCGGGCGAGCCCGACCCGGTGATCATGCCGCGCAACAGTGAAGCCCTCTACCTGCTGCAACGGGTGCGCGACGAGGCACACCGCTTCGCGATCACCTTCCACCGCAGCAAGCGCTCACGGCGCATGACGGCATCGGCGCTTGACTCGGTGCGTGGACTCGGCGAGACGAGGCGAACCGCGCTGGTCACCCACTTCGGCTCGGTCGCCCGTATCAAGGACGCGACTGTCGAAGAGATCACATCGGTGCCGGGTATCGGCGTCTCCACGGCGAAAGCGGTGCTGGAAGCACTGAACAGCCCGTAGCCGGAGACGGGCGCGGATCACAGGACGCAAGATTGCGAGTGCCGTACGTTGTGTGTCTGCGCCCGATACCCGAGCCGGTGCGGGATGATCGAAAGGCACCCAGAAACGGATCCGGTAGGACATGACACGCGTCGAATCGAACAACAATGCGGGGGAGGTACCCGGACAGACCGGGTCGGCCACCGAAAAACAGCAACCAGTAGAAGTGGTCATCGTGACCGGCTTGTCCGGCGCGGGCCGCGGCACCGCCGCGCGCGTATTGGAGGATCTCGGCTGGTACGTCACCGACAACCTGCCGCCCGAACTGATCGGGCGGATGATCGAGCTCGGCGCCGCCGCCGAACCGCCGATCCGGCGCCTGGCGCTGGTCATGGACGTGCGCAGCCGGTTCTTCACCGGTGACCTCTCCGGCGTCACCGAGCAGCTACGCTCGGCGGGCATCCGGACCCGAGTGCTGTTCCTCGAAGCCTCCGACGACGTCCTGATCCGGCGTTTCGGCTTCGCCAGGCGCAGGCATCCGCTGCAGAGCGACAGTCCCGACGGCACCCTCTCGGCGGGCCTGACCGCGGAGCGGGTCCGGCTCGCCGCGGTGAAGGCGGCGGCCGACGTCGTCATCGACACCACCGAGCTGTCGATCCACCAGCTGCACCGCAAGCTGGAGGAGGTGTACGGCGCAGGCGCGCCCGCCGCGCTGCAACTGACCGTGCAGTCGTTCGGATTCAAGTACGGTGTTCCACTCGACGCCGACATGGTGTTGGATGTGCGATTCCTGCCCAACCCGCACTGGATTCCCGAGCTGCGGGAACACACGGGCCAGGAATCGGTGGTCAGCGACTACGTGTTGTCGAGGCCGGGCGCGCAGGACTACCTGCAGACCTGCCACCATCTCGTCGACCTGACCACGACCGGATACCGCCAAGAGGGGAAGCGATACATGACGGTGGCAGTGGGGTGCACCGGCGGCAAGCATCGCAGTGTCGCGATCGCCGAGGCGCTCGGCGAACGCATCGGCGCCGATACCGGGCACACTGCCGTGGACGTCGTCCGCGTCGTGCACCGGGATCTGGGGCGCGAATGAGTGGATGGGAAGCCGACCCGGCCGTCGTCGCGCTGGGCGGCGGACACGGGCTGTATGCGACCCTGACGGCGGTACGCAGACTGACCAGGCGCATCACCGCGGTCGTCACCGTCGCAGACGACGGCGGGTCATCGGGCAGGCTGCGCGCCGAACTGGGCATGCTGCCGCCGGGTGACCTGCGGATGGCGCTGGCCGCGCTCGCCGAGGACGCCGACGGCGTCTGGGCGACGACGGTGCAGCATCGTTTCGGCGGAACGGGCGCGCTGGCCGGTCACTCGGTCGGCAATCTGATCCTGGCCGGGCTCACCGATGTCCTCGGCGACCCGGTGGCCGCGCTCGACGAGGTGGGCAGGCTGCTGCGGATCATCGGCCGGGTGCTGCCGATGTCACCGATCCCGCTCGACATCGAGGCCGAAGTCTCGGGCCTGGAAGCGGATCCGCGGATCGGGCGGTGCGTGCGCGGTCAGGTTGCGGTGGCGACCACGCCGGGTAAGGTCCGGCGGGTGCGGCTGATTCCGTCCGATCCGCCTGCCAGCCCCGAGGCGACCTCGGCCATCGAACACGCGGATGTCGTTGTGCTGGGCCCTGGTTCGTGGTTCACCAGCGTCATTCCGCATGTCCTCGTGCCGCAACTGCACGAATCGCTGGTGCACACCAGGGCGCGCAAGGTGCTCGTGCTGAACCTGGCCGCCGAGCCGGGGGAGACGGCCGGCTTTTCGGCGGAACGTCATCTGCATGTATTGTCCCAGCACGCACCGGATTTCGCGGTCGACGACGTGCTCGTCGACTCGGCGTCGGTGCCCGAGGGGCGGCAACGGGAACATGTGGCAAGAGCCGCCGAACAGTTGCGCGCACGGGTAACGTTCAGCGATGTCGCCGAGCCGGGAACGGATCGGCATCATCCCGGAAAACTAGCCGCCGCACTGGATCAGCTGATCCGGCAGCCGCGGTCGCAACTGGCAGGGCTTCGAGTCGAGGGACGGCACACGGGATCGGATGTGCGTTCCGGGTCGGTGGGAAAGGAGCGCGTCTCGTGGCGATGACAGCCGAGGTGAAGGACGAGCTGAGCAGGCTCGTGGTGTCGCAGGTCAGCTCGCGCAAGGCGGAATTGTCGGCCTTGCTGCGGTTCGCCGGTGGTCTGCACATTGTCGGGGGCCGGGTGATCGTCGAGGCAGAGGTGGACATGGGGTCCATCGCGCGGCGGTTGCGCCGGGAGATCTTCGAGCTCTACGGGTACGGCTCCGATGTGCACGTGCTCGGCGCGGGCGGGTTGCGCAAGACGTCCCGCTACGTCGTGCGGGTGTCGAAGGAAGGCGAGGCGCTGGCGCGCCAGACCGGCTTGCTCGACGTGCGCGGACGACCCGTGCGTGGACTGCCCGCCCAGGTGGTCGGCGGCAGCATCGGTGACGCCGAAGCGGCCTGGCGCGGTGCGTTTCTCGCGCACGGTTCGCTCACCGAGCCGGGGCGTTCCTCGGCGCTCGAGGTGAGCTGCCCCGGCCCGGAGGCGGCATTGGCGCTGGTCGGCGCGGCCCGGCGGCTCGGCATCACCGCCAAGGCGCGCGAGGTCCGCGGCACCGATCGGGTGGTGGTGCGTGACGGCGAGGCGATCGGCGCGCTGCTCACCCGGATGGGCGCGCAGGACACCAGGCTCACCTGGGAGGAACGCCGGATGCGCCGCGAGGTGCGGGCCACCGCCAACCGGCTCGCCAACTTCGACGACGCCAACCTGCGCCGGTCGGCGCGGGCGGCCGTCGCCGCGGCGGCGCGGGTGGAGCGGGCGCTGGAGATCCTCGCCGACGACGTGCCGGACCATCTGGCCGCCGCGGGCAAGCTGCGTGTCCAGCACCGGCAGGCCTCGCTCGAGGAGCTCGGTCAGCTGGCCGAACCGCCGATGACGAAAGACGCTGTGGCCGGACGGATCCGGCGCCTGCTGTCGATGGCGGACCGGCGGGCCAAGGACCTCGGCATCCCCGACACCGAATCGGCGGTGACGGCGGAACTCCTCGACGACGCGTAGGGGGCGTTCGCCGCTCGCTGTGGTGAATCCGACGTTTAGGGCAGAGCGGTCATGCGTGACCGCTCTGCCCTTTATTCTGGGGTTCCTGCAGGCCGGGGGCAGGGACCTCACAAATCACAGGTGGCTGTCGTGAAGTTCGGAGACGGCTACTAGTGTGGTGACGGTCGGAATGAATCCGCTTGAAAGCTGAGGAGCGATAACGTGACTGTCCGGGTAGGTATCAACGGCTTCGGTCGTATCGGACGAAACTTCTTCCGTGCGGTGGAGGCGCTGAAGGCTGTCGGCAAGACCGATATCGAGATCGTCGCGGTCAACGACCTCACCGACATCAACACCCTCGCCACGTTGCTGAAGTACGACTCCATTCTGGGTCGGCTGCCGCAGGACGTCTCCGTCGACGGCGACACCATCGTGGTCGGCGAGCAGCGCATCAAGGCGCTCGCGATCAAGGAGGGCCCCTCGGCACTGCCGTGGGCCGACCTGGGTGTCGACGTGGTCGTCGAGTCGACCGGCATCTTCACCGCCGCCGAGAAGGCCAAGGGTCACCTGTCCGCCGGCGCCAAGAAGGTCATCATCTCCGCGCCTGCCACCGGCGACGACATCACCATCGTGATGGGCGTCAACGACGACAAGTACGACGGCAGCCAGAACATCATCTCCAACGCCTCGTGCACCACCAACTGCCTCGGCCCGATCGCGAAGGTCCTGCACGACTCGTTCGGCATCGAGCAGGGTCTGATGACCACCATCCACGCCTACACCCAGGACCAGAACCTGCAGGACGCGCCGCACAAGGATCTGCGTCGCGCCCGCGCCGCGGCCCTGAACATCGTGCCGACCGGCACCGGCGCCGCCAAGGCCATCGGCCTGGTGCTGCCCGAGCTGCAGGGCAAGCTGGACGGCTACGCGCTGCGCGTTCCGGTCCCGACGGGCTCGGTCACCGACCTGACCGCGACGCTGACCAAGGCCGCCACCATCGACGAGATCAACGCCGCGATGAAGGCCGCCGCCGAGGGGCCGATGAAGGGCATCCTGAAGTACAACGAGGACCCGATCGTGTCGAGCGACATCGTCACCGACCCGCACTCCTCGATCTACGACGCGCCGCTGACCAAGGTCATCGGCAACGAGGTCAAGGTCGTGTCCTGGTACGACAACGAGTGGGGCTACTCGAACCGCCTGGCCAACCTGGTCGATCTCGTCGGCAAGTCGCTCTGAGCCCGATGACAGTCCAAACACTGCAAGATCTGCTGGCCGAGGGTGTCGAGGGCCGGGGCGTACTCGTGCGCTCCGACCTGAACGTTCCCCTCGACGACAATGGCCAGATCACCGACCCGGGCCGCATCATCGCCTCGGTGCCGACCATCCAGGCGCTGGTCGAGGCCGGCGCCAAGGTGGTCGTGATGGCCCACCTGGGTCGCCCCAAGGGCGAGCCCGACGCCAAGTTCTCGCTGGCCCCCGTTGCCGCGAAACTGGCCGAGCTGCTGGGCCGCAACGTCCAGCTCGCCGGTGACGTGGTCGGCTACGACGCGCTCTCGCGCTCGGAAGGCCTCACCGACGGCGACGTGCTGCTGCTCGAGAACGTGCGTTTCGACGCGCGCGAGACCAGCAAGGACGACGCGGAGCGGGCCAAGCTGGCCGCCGCCTACGTCGAGCTGGTCGGCGACGACGGTGCGTTCGTCTCCGACGGTTTCGGTGTGGTGCACCGCAAGCAGGCCTCGGTCTACGACGTCGCCGAGGTGCTCCCGCACTACGCGGGCACCCTGGTGGCCGCCGAGGTCGAGGTGCTGCAGAAGCTCACCCAGGACCCGGCCCGCCCGTACGCGGTGGTGCTCGGCGGCTCCAAGGTCTCCGACAAGCTCGCGGTCATCGAGGCGCTGGCCCCCAAGGTCGACACCCTGGTGATCGGCGGCGGCATGTGCTTCACCTTTCTTGCCGCACAGGGCCTTTCGGTGGGCACCTCGCTGCTGCAGGACGAGATGATCGACACCTGCAAGTCGCTGCTCGAGCGCTTCGGCGACGTGCTGCACCTGCCGGCCGACATCGTGGCGGCCGACAAGTTCGCGCCCGACGCGGACGCCAAGACCGTCGCGTCGACTGAGATCCCCGACGGCTGGATGGGTCTGGACATCGGCCCCGAGTCGGTGTCGCGGTTCGCCGCGCTGCTGACCGAGGCCAAGACGGTGTTCTGGAACGGCCCGATGGGCGTGTTCGAGTTCGAGAAGTTCGCCGCGGGCACCCGCGGGGTGGCCGAGGCCATCGTGACCGCCACCGGTAAGGGCGCGTTCACGGTCGTCGGCGGTGGCGACTCGGCGGCTGCCGTGCGCACGCTCGGCCTGCCCGACGACGGTTTCTCGCACATCTCCACCGGTGGTGGCGCGTCCCTGGAATACCTGGAAGGCAAAGAGCTGCCCGGTATTTCGGTGCTGGAGGGCTGAGCGATGGCAGCACGTAAGCCGCTCATCGCGGGCAACTGGAAGATGAACCTCAACCACCTCGAGGCCATCGCGCTGGTGCAGAAGGTGGCCTTCGCGCTGCCGGAGAAGTACTTCGCGAAGGTCGACGTGTCGGTGATCGCGCCGTTCACCGATCTGCGCAGCGTGCAGTCGGTGGTCGAGGGCGACAAGCTCCTGCTCACCTACGGTGCGCAGGACGTGTCGGTGCACGACTCGGGCGCCTACACCGGTGAGATCAGCGGGTCGATGCTGGCCAAGCTGGGCTGCGCCTTCGTGGTGGTCGGGCACTCGGAGCGTCGGCAGTACCACAACGAGGACGACGCGACCGTGCTGGCCAAGGCCAAGCAGGCGCTGAAGAACGAGATCACCCCGATCGTCTGCATCGGTGAGGGTCTGGGCGTCCGCGAGGCGGGCACGCATGTCGAGTACAACCTCGAGCAGCTGCGTGGTTCGCTGAAAGGCCTGACGGCCGAGCAGATCTCGCAGATCGTCATCGCCTACGAGCCGGTCTGGGCGATCGGCACCGGCAAGGTCGCCTCGGCGGCCGACGCGCAGGAAGTCTGCGGCGCGATCCGGGGCGAGCTGGCCGAGCTGGCCTCCCCGGAGGTCGCCGCGGGTGTCCGCGTGCTCTACGGCGGGTCGGTCAACGCCAAGAACGTCGGCGAGCTGGTCGGTCAGCCCGACATCGACGGCGCACTGGTCGGCGGTGCCTCGCTCAAGGCGGACGAGTTCGCCACCCTGTCGGCGATCGCCGCGGGTGGGCCCCTGCCCTGATCGGGTAGATATCCATCGATAGGGCGGGGGCCCGAGGGGGGGTTTGCGCGCGAGGGG
>NZ_JBHXMY010000141.1:9241-12248 GCF_042720195.1 Nocardia sp. NPDC058497
CCGCCCCGGGCGCCTGTGTCCCCCCCCGGGCGGCCGACCCCGGGGGGGGGCCCCCTGCCCGTTTCGGGTATATCCCCACCGACGGGCCGGGACCCGTAGGGCGGTTTCCGGCCCTTCGTCGCTATTGCGATTGCGCGTGCAGGATCAGGCCGGTGCCGTTGTCGTTGCGCAGGGTGAGACTGTCGCCGTCGATGGTGGCCGTCGTCCGGCCGTCGAGGGCGCGTAGCACGTGGCTCTCGATCTCCATGACATCCGGTGGGCACATCATCTTGGTGGTGGCGACGGCGAAATTCACCGCGTCGCCGGGGCCGACGCCCGCGGTGCCGGTCATCCGGTTGCAGCCCGCCATCCCGTTGACGGTGCCGCCTTCGCCGATCGTCAAGGTCGCATTCACCTTGTCGAGGGTGGTAGAGCGGACCTGGCCCTGCTCGGTGATCAGGGTGGTGACGACCCAGGTGGTGCCGGTCAGCGGTTTGTCCGGGATGAGGATTTCCTTGTCGGTGAGATGAACGGTGACCGCCTCTCCGGTCAGCGTCAGCTTGTCGCCGTCGAGGCGCCAGGTGGGATCGGACTCGAGCAACGAGTTCTGCCAGCGGTCGGCGGTGACGCGGTCATCGGTGCATGCCATCAGGGTGCTCGCCAGGGACTCGGTGTGCAGGACCTGATTGCTCAGGTCGACGGCGCCGGTGCTCGTGTTGCAGCCGGAGTTCGCCGAGACGCGGCCGTCGGCGAAGGTGAGCGTCATCGGACCACCGCCGGGGATCGGGTCGCCCTCGACCTCGGTGGAGATGTAAGTGTGTCCCATCGGGGTCGCCGTGTCGTCCGGCGCCTTCGGGGAATCGGAGGAACAGGCCGTGCCCGTGGCGGTGGCGAGTACACAGAGCGCGGCGAGACGGAGCAGGGTTGCCGACATGTAGCCCATCGTACGTGGCGTGCCCGCCGATTCCGGTGATCGGCGAATTGCGCAATCGGTATGCCAAGTTGGTCGGGAAATCGCTTGTAGTCCAGTCATATTCACGTTCAGTGCGGACTGCAACGGTGCGTTCTGGTCGCCGGCCACCGACTTCGCGGCCGGGATGTGCCGAACCTGCTTCGGCCCTTAGCGCATCGCCGTTCTCGGCTGCGATCCGGTGCCGTGTCATACGGAGCGCCGAGCCGTTCCGCGACCGCACCGGGTGTGTCGTCGCGTGCCCGGTCACCGGAGATCGCCGGGGATATGCTCGGCGGGTGAACAGTGTGGCGGCGGAACCGGTATCGACATGGGCGCCGTTGCGGTCGCCGGTGTTCCGGGCGCTGTGGATCGCGCAGCTGGTGTCGAATCTGGGCACCTGGATGCAGACGGTCGGCGCGCAGTGGATCCTGGTCGACGCGCCGAACGCGGCGGCGCTGGTGTCGTTCGTGCAGACCGCGCTCGCGTTGCCGGTGATGGTGCTGTCCATCCCGTCCGGGGTGCTCGCCGACCTGGTCGACCGGCGCAGGCTGCTGATCGGCGCGCAGGCGGGGATGGCGCTGGCCTCGCTCACCCTCACCGTATTCACCGCCACCGGTCATACCACGCCCGCGGTGCTGCTCACCCTGCTCTTCCTGCTCGGTTGCGGGCAGGCGCTCACCGCACCGGCGTGGCAGGCGATCCAGCCGGAGCTGGTGCCGCGCGACCAGATCACCTCCGCGGCGGCGCTGGGCAGCATGAGTGTCAATATCGGCCGCGCCGTCGGGCCTGCCGTGGCCGGTGTGATCGTGTCGATCGCCGGGCCGGACGTGGTGTTCGCGTTCAACACGCTCTCGTTCGTCGGCATTGTCGCGGTGCTGCTGGTGTCGCAGTGGCCGACCCGGGTGCGCACCCTGCCCAGCGAGCGTCCGCTCGCGGCGTTGCAGGCGGGTACCCGGTTCATCCGCGCGGCGCCCGCGATCCGGCGGGTGCTGTTCCGCGCGATCCTGTTCATCGCGCCCGCCAGCGCGGTGTGGTCGCTGCTGCCGGTCATCGCGCACGACCGGCTCGGGCTGGCCGCCGACGGCTACGGTCTGCTGCTCGGCGCGCTCGGCCTCGGTGCGGTGTGCGGTGCGCTCGGCCTGTCCCGGCTGCGGGTGCTGTTCACGCCGACCCAGCGGCTGGCGCTGGCCGCGCTGCTGTTCGGGCTCGGTGCCGTGGCGACGGCGCTGGTGCCGAGCGTGCCGATCGTGCTGGTGTTGCTGGTCGGGGCGGGCCTGGCGTGGCTGCTCGCCATGTCGACGCTGAACTCGACCATGCAGTTGCTGCTGCCCGCCTGGGTGCGGGCACGTGGGCTGTCGGTGTACATGCTGGTGTTCATGGGCGGGCAGGCCATCGGCTCGCTGCTGTGGGGTCTGGTCGCCGGCGCGTACGGTGCCGTGGCGGCGCTGCTGGTCGCGGCGGTGTTGCTGGCCTGCTGCGCGGTGAGCACGCTGTGGTGGCCGATCCGGCACAACGTCGAGGACATCGACCTGTCACCGGCCGCGTTCTGGCCCGAACCGCAGCTCGTCGTGGAACCCGACCCCGAGGACGGCCCGGTCCTGGTGATGCGCGGCTACGACGTACCGCCCGAAGACGTCGCCGGGTTCACCGCGGCGATGGCCATGGTCGGCCGGTCCAGGCAGCGGACCGGCGCCATGGAATGGCGGCTCTACCGTGACGTCGGCACCGTCGACCGATTCGTCGAAGCCTTCGTCGTGCGCTCCTGGGCCGAGCACATGCACCAGCACCAGGTCCGGCTCACCGCCCGAGACCAGGAGATCGAACAGACCGTCGCCCACTGGTCGGCGGGTGCCGAGACGGTCTCTCACCTGGTCGCGGTCGAGCCTGGTTAGACCAGCCGGGCGTGGACCCCATAGGATGGGCGCCATGTCGCTGTTCCTCGATATCCTCCTTGTGATCACCAGCGTCCTGTTGGTGCTGCTGGTGCTGCTGCACCGCGCCAAGGGTGGCGGCTTGTCCAGCCTGTTCGGTGGCGGCGTGCAGTCGAGCCTGTCCGGCTCCACCGTCGTCGAGAAG
>NZ_JBHXMY010000142.1:0-12221 GCF_042720195.1 Nocardia sp. NPDC058497
TGGCGATTGTGTGGGGCGGGGCCGTCCTGTGCCGCGATCCGCTTCACCGGCGGTTCCGGACCACGGTCGATCGGGTGCACGCGGCTCACGGTGCCGTCGAACTCGCCGCGCTGCCAGGCACTCAACGGGATCAGCTTGATCTGCTGCTGGATACCGCTCACCCGGGGCGCGTCCTCCGATCCGTTGATCTGGATGCGGCCCACGATCGTCGACGTCGTCGCGGGCATGTCCAATCGGGTGGTGCGCGCGGGCATCGTTCCAGACCACTGCGGTCCGGTGATGACATAGGTGTAGGGCGGCCCTTCGCCGTCGGCGGAGGTGCGTGGATCTTCGCTGCTCAGATCGTGCACGGTGTTGCCCCACCCGTCGAGCACCTGAATCAGCCAGTACCGGCCGGGTTCCATCCCCGGTATCTGCAGCACCAGCGGCTCGTCGCCGAGGTTGAGCCAGGCCCGCGAATAGACCATTTCGCGGCTGAGCCGGGCGACGCCGCGATCGAGCGGATCGGACAGCCCGCTGTGATCGATGGTGTTCGTCGGCCCGCTCGCCGCCCGGACCATGTCCAGCATGATCATCGGATAGCCGAAGACGTAGGCGTCGATGGCGAGCGCGAGAACATCCGGCGGCCCGGTGGTCCGCCTTGGCTCCAGCGCCGGCTTGTCACCCCCGCAACCGGGCAGCGCCGCGGCCACCACACCCGCCGCACCGAGCCCGAGCAGCCCACGCCTGCTCAGTCCACCGTATTCACCCGCGAGACCATCCATCCACTCTCCGTTCGAGCGCATCTGACGGCCACCATAAACCGCCCCCACCCCACCCCACCTCACACGCAGAGGGTGAAATCCGCAGGTCAGCCGAGTAGGACTCGGCGCATGAGGTAGGCGACTCGGGCGCGGCAGGCGATGGGGTTGCCCGCGAAGGCCTGGCCTAGGTCGATGACCATGGCGAAGGCAGCGTGGACCAGGAAACGGGACTCGGCGGCGGAGAGCTGGGGGCGTTCCTCGCGGACCAGGCGAGCCCATTCCTGGACGCTCAGGCGCTGGATATTGCGCAGGACCGCGCGTTCCTCGGCGGGGACGTGCCCGAATTCGGCGTAGTAGACGACGGCGAGTGCGCGTTCGTCGAAGGTGTCGGTGACGAACTGGCCGATCAGGACATCGAGGGCCGTGCCGCTGTCGGTGGTGTTCGCGACGGCGGGGCCGATCGCGCCGGAGACGCGGTCCGCCGCGCGGCGGAAGGCGGCGGCGAGGATGTCACTCTTGCCACGGTAGAAGCGGTAGACCGCCGAGGCGGCCGACAGGCCGGCGGCCGAGGCGATGTCTTCGACGCTGACGTTCGGGTAGCCGCGTTCGTGAAACAGTTCGACCGCTTTACGCAGCAGCAGTTCGTGTTTGAACGAATCCGGGATCTCGACCTGGGTCGGCTGCTCCGAAATCGTTGCCGCGGGCGGCAATCCGCTCTCAGCCATTGCGAGGCAGGCCTCGCCGAGCAGCCGGTTCAGCGTGCGGGCGGGTAGGGCGGCGTGATGGTCGGCGATGCTGGTGATCACGCCGAACATCGCGGTGGACAGCATCCGCAGATCCGGTGCGGTCAGCTCGGGGCGCAGCACGGCCAGCTGCTCGTCGAGGGCGACCTGCACGCAGGCGCGCTGCTCGTCGAGCACCAGCCGGTCGGCAGGTTCCAGATAGCGGCCTTCCCAGCGCACCAGCGTGACCGTCGCCCGGTTCTCCATCGTCGCGCCGACGAGCCCGGTCAGCATGTGCCGCAACCGTTCCGCCGCGGTCGGTGTCGCGTCAACGGATGCGGCGATCGAGGCGGTGAAGGCCTGCCCGACGCGCAGCAGCTCCTCCCGGAACAGCGCGTACTTGCTCGGGTAGTGCCGGTACAGCGCGGCCGAGCTGATGCCCAACCCGGCCGCGATGTCCTCCATGCTCACCCCGTGATACCCGGCGGCGCCGAATGCCACCGCCGAGCTGGCCGCGATCTGCGCACGCCGATTCTTCGGCCGCCGCCGCACACCATCCTTCGCCCCGCCGACTACCGATCCACGCGCTCCACGAGACTCGCCGACATTCATACGCGAAGTGTATTGCAGCGTGTCCGAGGGCCTTGCGGGTGATCAGGCACCGCCCTTCGCGGGCGTCCGTAGCGAGCTCTCAGAGTTTCTGGGGCAGGGTGATTTGCGCGTACCAGTCCAGCAGTGCCGGGTCGTCGACGGCGCTGCGTTCGACTACGCGGGCGGGGTCGGCGCCCTGGAAGAGTTTCTTGATCGGGACTTCCAGTTTCTTGCCGGTTCTGGTGTGGGGGATGCCGGGGGCCTCGCGGATCTCGTCGGGGACGTGGCGGGGGGAGACCTCGGTGCGGATCGCGGTGGCGAGGCGGATTTTCAGGTCGTCGGTGAGTTCGGCGCCGGGGGCGAGGACGACGAACAGGGGCATCCAGTAGCCGCCGTCGGGTTGTTCGGCGCCGATCACCAAGGCCTCGGCGATCTCCGGGAACTGTTCGACGACCTGGTAGATGTCGGCGCTGCCCATCCGGATGCCGTGCCGGTTGAGGGTGGAGTCTGAGCGGCCGTGCACGACGACGCTGCCGCGCTCGGTCAGGGTGATCCAGTCGCCGTGCCGCCACACGCCGGGGTAGGTGTCGAAATAGGCGTCGTGGTAACGCTTTCCGTCCTCGTCGCGCCAGAAGCTGACCGGCATCGACGGCATCGGCTCGGTCACCACCAGCTCGCCGACCTCGCCGCGCACCGGTGCGCCCTGCTCGTCGAAGGCGTCGAGGGCGACACCGAGATACGGCGCCGACAGCTCGCCGGGCCAGACCGGCACGGTGGGCACGCCGCCGATGAAGGCCGACACCACGTCGGTGCCGCCGCTGATCGAGTTCACCTGCACGTGCTCGCCCGCGTTCTCGTTCAGCCACAGCGCACTCGACACCGGCAGCGCCGAGCCGGTGATACCGACGGTGCGCAGGGCAGACAGATCATGATCGGCGCGCGGCACCGAGCCCGCCTTGATGCAGCCGAGGACATAGCCGGGACTGGTACCGAGGACGGTGGCGCGCACCTGAGCGGCGAGGCGCCACAGCGCGTCCGGCGCGCCCGCGGCCGGGCTGCCGTCGTAGGTGACGATCGTCGCGCCCGCCAGCAGCCCGGCCACCTGGAAGTTCCACATCATCCAGCTGGGGCTGGTGTACCAGAAGAAGACATCATCGGGCCCGATATCGGACTGCAGCGCAACGGCTTTCAGATGTTCGAGCAGCACACCGCCGTGCCCGTGCACGATGCCCTTGGGCAGGCCGGTGGTGCCGGAGGAGAACACGATCCACAGCGGATGATCGAAATCGACCGCGGCGGTTTCGATGACGCCGAGACCGACCTCGGCGACGGCGTCGGACCATGCCACGCTGTCCGGCACGTCGAGGCCGAGCTGCGACACCGCGACGGTGGCGCGCAAGCTGGGCAGACCGTCCTGCAGTGCGGCGATGTCGGCGCGCTTGTCGTGCTGCTTACCGCCGAACCGGTAGCCGTCGGCGGTCACCAGCACGGTCGGCTCGAGCTGGCCGAGCCGGTCCAGGGCCGCCTTGGCCGAGTAGTCCTGCCCGCACGCGCTCCACACCGCGCCGATGCTCGCGGTGGCGAGGAAGGCGACGATGGTCTCCGGGATATTCGGCAGGTAGCCGATCACCCGGTCGCCCGCTTCGACGCCCTGCTCACGCAGCGTTCGCGCGAAAACGGTGACCTGCTCGATCAATTCGGACCAGGCGATCTCCCGCGGCTCGGCGTCCTCGTGCAGTGCGATGATCGCGGGGCGGCCGAACTGGGCCATCCGGATGATCTGGTCGACATAGTTCAGCCGGGTGCCGGGGAACCACTGCGCGCCGGGCATCTCCCGCGAGCCGAGCACCGCACCGGCGGTCTCACCGAGTTCGAAGTAGTCCCACAGTGCCTGCCAGAACCCGGCGATATCGTCGACCGACCACTGCCACAGTGCCTGGTAGTCGGGGTAGGTCTCGCCGGTCCTGGCGCCGACGAAGGCAGCGAAGTCGGTGATCCGTGCCGACGCGATGTCCTGGGCGTTCGGCTCCCATTGCGGTTGCACCGGATGTCCTCCTCTGGATTGCACGTAACCGGGGTCCCCGGCGAATGGTTACCCGGCGCGCCGGGATGTACTCAGCGGGCCCGGCGGACGATCTGCTCGGCGTGCCGCAGCACCGGAGCGTCGACCATGCGGCCTTCGAACGCGAAGACGCCACGATGGTTGGGCACCTCGGCGAGAACGCGACGCGCCCAATCGATCTCCTCCGGATCGGGCGCGTATCCCTCGCGGATCACCGCCACCTGACTCGGGTGAATGGCCACCTTGGCATCGAAGCCGACAGCGACCGCATCGAGCGTCTCGACCGCCAGCCCTTCCAGATCCTTGATGTTCAGGAACACCGAATCCAGCGCGAACCGGCCGAAGGCCTTGGCTGCCAGCAGACTCGCCGAACGCACGTGCCGCGCGACATCGCGGTAGCTGCCGTCGGCATGCCTGCTGGAATTGCCGCCCAGACCGGCGACCAGATCCTCGGCACCCCACATCACGCCGATCGCGTTCTCGGCCGCGACCGACTCGGCCACCCGCACCGCACCCAGCGGCGACTCGACCAGCACAATCACCTCATAGCCCGCGAGGCTCCGAACCTGTTCGGCCGATTCGCATTTGGGCAGCATGACGCGCCGGTAGGCGGTCTGCGCGAGGGCGGCCAGGTCGGCCGCGTACTCGTCGGTGTCGGCGGCGTTGACGCGAATCACGGTGTGCTGCGGGTCGAGTGGGGTCTCGATCAGGGCCTTCCTGGCTGCGGCCTTGTCACCCGCGGCGACACCGTCCTCGAGATCGAGGATCACCACATCGGCCACCGCGGCGGCCTTGGCGAAGCGCTCGGGACGGTCGGCCGGGCAGAACAGCCAGGCCGGTCCGCTCGGCTCCCAGGCGCTCACGCTGTCTCCCGTCATCGTCATGCTGTGTCCTTTCGGCGGGCCGGGGCGCCCGGGGATGGTGCGGCACGGCAGTTCCTCCGGGCGCTGCCCGCTCATGCCGCGGGCGCCTTCCTGACCAGGGTCTGCCGGACCGCCTTGGCCACGATCACGCCGTCCTGATTGCGCGCGGTGTGGGTGAGGCTCACGATGCCCTCACCCGGACGGCTCTTGGACTCCCGCTTGTCGGTGACCAGCGTTTCGGCGTACATCGTGTCGCCGTGGAACAGCGGCGCGGGTAGCGACATCTCGGAGAAACCGAGATTGGCCACCAGGGTGCCCTGGGTGAGCTGGGCGACCGACAGGCCGACCAGCGTGGACAGCGTGAACATCGAGTTCACCAGCCGCTGGTTGAACGGCGGCTGCGCGTCGGCGAAGGCCGCGTCCAGGTGCAGCGCCTGGGTGTTCATGGTCAGCGTGGTGAACAGGACATTGTCGGCCTCGGTGATGGTGCGACCGGGCCGGTGCTCGTAGATTGTCCCGATCTCGAACTCCTCGAACCACAACCCCCGCTGAACGACCCGTCGCGTCACAGACCCAGCTCCCGTGCGATCAGCATCAGCTGCACCTCCGTCGTGCCCTCACCGATTTCCAGGATCTTGCTGTCACGGTAGTGCCTGGACACGGGGTACTCGTTCATGAATCCGTTGCCGCCGAAGATCTGCGTGGCGTCGCGCGCGTTGTCCATCGCGGCCTCGCTGGCGACCATCTTGGCGATCGAGGCGGCCTTCTTGAACGGCTTGCCCGCCAGCATCAGCGCCGCCGCGTCGTAGTAGGCGGTGCGCGCGACGTGGGCTCGCGCCTCCATCCGGGCGATCTTGAACGCGATGGCCTGGTTGCGGCCGATGGCCTGCCCGAACGCCTGGCGCTCGCCGGCGTAGCGCACGCTCTCGTCGACGCAGCCCTGCGCGGCGCCCACCGCGAGCGCGGCGATGGCGATGCGGCCCTCGTCGAGGATGCGCAGGAAGTTGGCGTAGCCGCGACCGCGCTCGCCGAGCAGGTTCTCCTTCGGCACCCGCACATCGGTGAAGCTCAGCGGGTGGGTGTCGGAGGCGTTCCAGCCGACCTTGTTGTAGGCCGGTTCGGCGACGAAACCGGGGGTGGAGGTCGGCACCAAGATGGTGGAGATCTCCTTCTTGCCGCCGGTCTGCCCGGTGACCGCGGTGACCGTGACCAGGCGGGTGATGTCGGTGCCGGAGTTGGTGATGAACTGCTTGGCGCCGTTGATCACCCAGCTCTCGCCGTCTTCCACCGCGGTGGTGCGGGTGCCGCCCGCGTCGCTGCCCGCGTCGGGTTCGGTGAGGCCGAAACCGGCCAGCGCCCGCCCGCTGGTGAGCTGGGGCAGCCATTCGGTCTTCTGCTTGTCGTCGCCGAAGCGGTAGATCGGCATCGCGCCCAGCGAGACGCCCGCCTCGAGGGTGATGGCCACGCTCTGGTCGACCTTGCCGAGTTCCTCGAGTGCCAGGCACAGGGCGAAGTAGTCGCCGCCCATGCCGCCGAACTCCTCGGGGAACGGCAGGCCGAACAGGCCCATATCGGCCATGCCGGCGACGACTTCGTACGGGAAGCTGTGCTCGGCATCGTGTTTCGCCGAGACCGGCGCGACGACCTGCTGGGCGAAGTCGCGCACGGTGAGGGCGAGCTGGCGGTATTCGTCCGGCAGCGATCCGGTGGACAGGTAGTCGGTCATGCGTTGGTTCCTTCCGCGACAGCGGTTTCGGTGGGATGGGCGATGACGCGGACCAGCACCTGGTCCAGCTTCACCTGGGTGCCCGGCTGCGCCAGGAGTTCGACGGTGCCCGCGACGGGCGCGGTGAGCGCGTGCTCCATCTTCATGGCCTCGATGACGATCACCGGGTCGCCGACCTCGACGGTCGCGCCGTCGGCGACCGGCGCGGCGATCACCGAACCCGGCATAGGACTGCGGATTTCGGCGTCGCCGATGTGCGCCGCGTCGCCACGCACGCTCTTCTCGGCGACCTCGCGCAGCACGGCGATGCTGCCGTCGCCGCTCACCCACAGCTGACCGTCGGCCTCGGCGACGCGATGCACGCGCCGGAGTCCGCCCACGGTGAGGGTGAGACGGCCGTCGAGCAGCGCGGCCGCGAGTGAGCGGGTGTCGGACTCGTCGGTGTGCGCGCCCGGCCGCGCGGTGTCATCGGTTTCCAGCCGGACGTTCGCGGATTCCGGTGTGCCCGTGATGAAGACGTGGCGGACCTGATCGCCCCCCGCCAGCCGGATCGCGGTCGGCGCCGGTGTGCCGAGCCGCCAGCCCGACGGCACGGACCACGGGTCACCGCCGCCCGTGCTCGGCCACCGGCGCAGCCAGTGATACGCCGCGGCGGCGATGAATTCGTCGTCGGTGACGGCGGCGGGCCGGAAGTCGGACACCCGGCGGTCGAGCAGGGCGGTGTCGAGGCGGCCTGCCTGGACATCGTCGTCGGCGAGCAGGAAACGCAGGAACTCGACATTGCTCGTGAGACCGAGCAGCACGGTCTGTTCGAGCGCGCGGTCCAGTGCGGCGAGCGCGTCGGCGCGCGTGGTGCCGTGGGCGATCACCTTCGACAGCATCGGGTCGTAGTCGCTACCGACCACCGTTCCCTCGGACAGGCCCGAATCCACCCGCACGCCAGGGCCGTTCGGCTCGGCGAGAGCGAGCACCGTGCCACCGGTGGGCAGGAAGCCGCGACCCGGGTCCTCGGCGTAGACGCGTGCTTCGATCGCATGCCCGACGAGGTGGTTATCTTCCTGCGTCCGCGCCAGTTTCTGACCGGCGGCGACACGCACCTGGCATTCCACCAGGTCGACGCCGGTGACCATCTCGGTCACCGGATGCTCCACCTGCAGCCGGGTGTTCATCTCCATGAAGAAGAACTCGTCGGGCCGGTCGGCGGAGACGATGAACTCCACCGTGCCCGCGCCGACATAGTCGACGCTGCGCGCGGTATTGCAGGCGGCGGTGCCGATGCGGGCTCTGGTGGCGGCGTCGAGCAGCGGCGAGGGCGCTTCCTCGATCACCTTCTGATGCCTGCGCTGCAAGCTGCATTCGCGTTCGCCCAGGTGCACGACATTGCCGAACTTGTCGGCCAGGACCTGCACCTCGATGTGGCGTGGCCGGGTGACGAACCGCTCCAGGAACAGGGTGTCGTCACCGAAGGACGCGCCCGCCTCCCGTCGCGCGCTGACCAGCGCGGCGGGCAGGTCCTCGGCCCGATCGACCCGGCGCATGCCCTTGCCGCCACCACCGGCCGACGGCTTCACCAGCACCGGATAGCCGACTTCGGCGGCGGCGATGATCAATTGCTCGTCGGTGAGACCGGGTTCGGCGATGCCGGGAACCACCGGAACGCCGAACGCGGTGACGGTCTTCTTGGCGGTGATCTTGTCGCCCATCACCTCGATCGCCTTGGCGGGCGGTCCGAGGAAGACGATATCGGCGTCGGCCAGCGCGGCCGCGAACGCCGAATTCTCCGACAGGAAGCCATAACCGGGGTGCACGGCCTGGGCGCCGGAGCGCAGGGCGGCATCGACGACCTTCTCGATCGACAGGTAGCTCTCGCGCGCGGGCGCGGGCCCGAGCCGCACCGCCACATCGGCCTCACGCACATGGCGGGCGTCGGCATCGGCGTCGCTGTACACCGCGACCGAGCGAATACCCATGGCGCGCAAGGTCTTGATGACGCGCACCGCGATCTCGCCGCGATTGGCGACCAGGACGGTGTCGAATTCGACGGGCAGGGATTTGTTCAGCATGTCTCTCACATCCGGAAGACGCCGTAGGAAACGGGCTCGAGCGGCGCTTGCGCGCACACCGAGAGGGCAAGTCCGAGCGCGGTTCTGGTGTCGGTGGGCGCGATGACGCCGTCGTCCCAGATCCGCGCGGTCGCGTAGTAGGGGTTGCCTTGGGTCTCGTACTGCTCCCGGATCGGCGCCTTGAAGGCCTCCTGATCCTCTTCCGACCACGGCTTGCCCGCGCTGTCGAGCTGGTCGCCGCGCACGGTCGACAGCACCGAGGCGGCCTGTTCGCCGCCCATCACCGAGATCCGCGCGTTCGGCCACATCCACAGGAAGCGCGGCGAATACGCGCGCCCGCACATGGAGTAGTTGCCCGCGCCGTAGGAGCCGCCGATCACCACGGTCAGCTTCGGCACCCGCGCGCACGCCACCGCGGTGACCATCTTCGCGCCGTGCTTGGCGATGCCGCCCGCCTCGTAGTCGCGCCCGACCATGAAGCCGGTGATGTTCTGCAGGAACAGCAGCGGGATCTTGCGCTTGTCGCACAGTTCGATGAAATGCGCGCCCTTCATGGCGGATTCGGCGAACAGCACGCCGTTGTTGGCGACGATGCCGACCGGGTGGCCGTGGATGCGGGCGAAGCCGGTGACCAGGGTCTTGCCGTATTCGGCCTTGAACTCGTGGAATCCGGCCTCGCCGTCGACGATCCGGTCGATCACCTCGCGCACGTCGTACGGCGTGCGCGGGTCGACCGGGACCACGTCGTAGAGCTCGTCCTCCGGCTTGGCGGGCGGGGTGCTGGGCAGCACCTCCCACGGCGCCTCGGGGCGCGGGCCCAGGGTGGCGACGATATCGCGGACGATGCGCAGCGCGTCGCGGTCGTCGGAGGCCAGGTGGTCGGTGACGCCGGAGGTCCGCGAGTGCAGCAGGCCGCCGCCGAGCTCCTCGGCCGTGACCACCTCACCGGTCGCGGCCTTCACCAGCGGCGGGCCGCCGAGGAAGATGGTGCCCTGATCGCGCACGATAACGGCCTCGTCGGCCATGGCGGGCACGTAGGCGCCACCGGCGGTGCACGAACCCATCACCGCCGCGATCTGGGCGATGCCCTTGGCGCTCATGTTCGCCTGGTTGTAGAAGATGCGGCCGAAGTGCTCGCGGTCGGGGAACACCTCGTCCTGGTGCGGCAGGAAGGCGCCGCCGGAGTCCACCAGATACACGCACGGCAGGTTGTTCTGCGCGGCCACCTCCTGCGCGCGCAGGTGCTTCTTCACCGAGATCGGGTAGTACGTGCCGCCCTTGACGGTCGCGTCGTTGGCCAGGACCAGGCACTCGCGGCCCGCGATGCGGCCGATGCCCGCGATCACGCCGGCGCCGGGGCACTCGTCGCCGTACATGCCGTTACCCGCCAGCGGGGACAGTTCGAGGAACGGGCTGCCTGGGTCGAGCAGCTGGTCGACCCGCTCCCGGGGGAGCAGCTTGCCCCTGGCCGCGTGCCGCTCACGGGACTTCTGCGGACCGCCGAGCGCGGTCGTGGCCAGTCGCTGCCGCAGCTCGTCGACCAGCTCGCGGTGCGCGTCCCGGTTGCTCGTCGCGGCGGCGGTGCCGTTGTCGAGGTCGTGCGTAACCGTCATCACGTCATCCTGCCATCCGGTTAATCGCCAATAACTGAAATTCAGGTTAATCTTGACTAACCAAGTTGTCCAGACCCGGTGGAAGGGAGTCGAGGTTGGCCACACTCGAGCCCGCCCCGGTGACCCGGCGCGAACTGATGAAAGCCCAGCGTCGGGAGCAGTTGCTCGACGCGGGCGCCCGGCTGATCGCCGATCGCGGATTCTTCGGCGTCCGCCTCGACGACCTCGGCGCGGCGGTCGGCATCAGCGGTCCGGCCGTCTACCGGCACTTCGCGAACAAAGAGGCCCTGCTCGTCGAACTCCTCGTCGGCGTCAGTGAGCGGCTGCTCGCCGGCGGTCAGGCTGTCGTCGCGGCGGCGTCCTCCCCGGACGAGGCGCTGGAAGGCCTGGTCGATTTCCACCTCGACTTCGCCTTCGACGACCCCGAGCTCATCCGCATCCAGGACCGCGACCTCGACAACGTCCCCGCCGCCGACCGCCGCACCTTGCGCCGCACCCAGCGCCAGTACGTCGAGGTGTGGGTGCAGGTACTACGTGAAGTGCACCCCGGCCTGGCCGAGGACACCGCCCGCGTCCAGGCCCACGCGGCTTTCGGCCTGATCAACTCCACCCCGCACAGCGCGACCCCGGCCAGTGCCACCAAGGCCCGCCCTGTCCTGCGCCAGATGGCATTGGCGGCCTTGGCGCAGGCGCCGTCGCGGATGGCTCGTGCCCGCAAACGTAAACAGCCCGCATCGGATCCCGTCCGTATCAGCGGCACTGTCACCGACCTCGTAGACGACCAGCGTCGCTGATCGGCGCAGCTGTTTGTGCGGTCAGGCCGGACCTGCCGTATCGGGGCCGAACTTCGTGACGCGGCTCCCGGTCAGCAGTGATGACGGTGATCCGCTCGTGTCCGGCATCGGCGCCACGACAGCAATAATCTCGTCGTCACCGGAATGTTCCGTCAGCACCACCGTCATCCCGACGGCGCGGCGCAGATCAGCACACACCCCCACGAAAAATCGAGGTCTACCCGGCCACCACTGCGTCGCGTTTGGTACATTCGTTGTGGCGCAACATGAATGGGGGACAGTATATGGCTGGAGTCGTACCGGAGACTGGTGTCCTTGATGTCAACTCGGTCAACGTGCAGGAGTTTGGCCGCTTCGTATTTGGCATCGCGAACGATCTCAAGTCGGGGTCTTCAACTGTCGACCGTGAGGTCACCGGGCTTATGGCTACTTGGCGAGGCAGTGCTGCCGACTCGTATGCGACTGATTGGAACGAGCTCTGCTCTGGGGCGGCCCAGGTTTGGGAAGCTCTATTCGCCCTAGCTGAGAAATTGGGAATTACTGCCGCGAGTTTTCAGGAAGTAGATCTGTCGAACTCTTCCGGGTTGCGCTCCTTGAACATTCCCGAGCTATCAATGGATTGACAGTATGGCCGCAAATGAAGGTTTCGATGTGGACTTGGACCACCTTGATGAAGTAACCATCCGAATAAGGGGATATAAGGAGTTCGTCGCTCAAAATATTGAGGCCCTAGAGCAAAGAGCTGCGCAGCTTGCTAGCGACTGGAGCGGTGCGACAGCGAGTGCGTACGCGATTGCGCACCGTACGTGTTTAGCGGGAGTTGCTGAAGTGCGTGAACAACTTGCCGATGTTGAAGCGAATGCACGGGCGGCCCATTTCAATTATACGGAAGCCGCTGCGACGAACTCGAAAATGTTGGGTAGTTAAGAGTCTGCTTCTATGGCGATAGTGTACTGAGTCGGGAGTATCTTCGTGAAGATTGAATGGAATATCTATTACGACTCAGCGACTACGTGTTTCGATCTGGCGGACTCTGTGCAGTGG
>NZ_JBHXMY010000143.1:0-12219 GCF_042720195.1 Nocardia sp. NPDC058497
CGCCCGCCGGGGGGCCCCGCGGGGCGCGGGGGCGCGGCCCCCCGCCCCCCGCCGGGCCCCCGGGCAACCGCGGGGGTCGACGGGCCAGTGGACCTGGGGCCCGAGGCGACTCCCGCCGACTACCGGGAAGCGGTACTGGCCGCGCTGCGCAGCGACCAGGTCGACGCCGTGATCGTCGTCGTCGTCCCGCCGGTACCGACGTCCATGGGCGGCTTCGCCGACGCGCTGCGCGCGGCAGCGGCGGCCGCACCGGACAGGGCCAAGCCGGTGCTGACGACCTTCGTCGCCGAATCGGGTATTCCGCAGCTCCTGGCGGTCCGCACCACCGGTGGCGCGCCCGCACGCGGCTCGATCCCGTCCTACCCCGACCCGGAACGCGCGGCCAGGGCACTGGCCAGGGTCGAGCGGTACGCGCGCTGGCGCGACCGGCCCGTCTCACCGGTGGTCCGGCCGCCCGGCATCGACACCGCGGCCGCGGCGGCGCTGGTGGCGGGCTGGCTCGCCGAATCGGGCGGGCGCTGGCTCACCGACGAGGAAGCGGCGCGGCTGCTCGAGTGCTACGGCATCGATGTGGTCGAGTTCCGGGCCGTGCGTGACGCCGAGCAGGCCGTCGCGGCGGCAGCGGAACTCGGGTACCCGGTCGCGGCGAAGGCGACGGGTGAGCTGTGGCGGCGCAGGCCCGATCTGCTCGGGGTACGCCTTGACCTGTGGGGGCCCGATGCCGTCCGCCAGGCCTACACCGACCTGGTGGCGATCTGCGGCGATCCGCTGCTGCACGTGCAGAAGATGGCGACCAAGGGCGTCGGCTGTGTCCTGCGGGTCACCGACGACCCCTCGTTCGGGTCGGTGATCGAATTCGGCCTCTCGGGCATGATCATCGACCTGCTCGGCGACCGCGCCTACCGGGCCCTCCCGCTGACCGCCGAGGAATCCGCCGCGCTGATCGACGCGCCGCGCGCCGCACCACTGCTGTCCGGCGGCCCGGCGGGTCCCGCGGTCGACAAGGCGGCACTGGCCGAACTGGCGCAACGCATTTCGGCCCTGTTCGACGACATCCCGCAGATGCGTGAGCTGTCATGTGACCCGGTCCTCGCCGCGCCCGCGTCGGCGGAGATCATCTACGCCCGCGCCAGGATCGGCCCGGAACCGAGCCGCTTCGACACCGGTCCGCGCCGCCTGGCCTGAACGAACAACGCCGACCGGCTCGCGGCCACGGAGGGGAGTGGTCGCGGACACCGGTCGGCGTTTCGGCAGACGACCCTGAGGGGGCCGTCGAGTAGGGGATCAGCTGGCGTAGGCGCGCAGCCGGTCGGCGCGCTCACCCTTGCGCAGCTTGGACATGACCTCGCGCTCGATCTGGCGGACCCGCTCGCGGGACAGGCCGAACAGCTTGCCGATCTGGTCGAGGGTGCGCGGCTGGCCGTCGTCGAGGCCGAAGCGCAGGCGGATGACCTGCTGTTCGCGCTCGTCGAGAGTGGAAAGGACGCTGCGCACGTCGTGGTGCAGCAGGCCCGCGATGACCGCGCTCTCGGCGGAGGTGGCCTCGGAGTCCTCGATGAAGTCGCCGAGCGGGGCCTCCTCGTCGTTGCCGACGGGCATGTCCAGGCTTACCGGGTCGCGGCTGTGGTCGAGCAGGTCGGCGATCTTCTCCACCGGGATGCCCGACTCGTTGGCCAGTTCGGCGTCGGTGGCCTCGCGACCGAGCTGCTGGTGCAGTTCACGCTTGATCCTGGCGAGCTTGTTGACCTGTTCGACCAGGTGCACAGGCAGACGGATGGTGCGGCTCTGGTCTGCCATACCGCGGGTGATGGCCTGGCGGATCCACCAGGTGGCGTAGGTGGAGAACTTGAAGCCCTTGGCGTAATCGAACTTCTCCATCGCGCGGATGAGTCCGAGGTTGCCCTCCTGGATCAGGTCGAGCAACGGCATGCCGCGGCCGGTGTAGCGCTTGGCCAGCGAAACGACCAGGCGCAGGTTGGCCTCGAGCAGATGCGAGCGGGCGGACTGCCCCTCACGGACCAGAATCGCCAGATCACGCTTGCGGGTCGCCGATAACCGCTTACCGGTCTCGAGCAGGTGCTGGGCATACAGGCCCGCCTCGATACGCTTGGCCAGTTCGACCTCGTCGGCCGCCGTGAGCAGTGCCGTGCGGCCGATTCCGTTCAGGTACACGCGTACCAGGTCGGCTGCGGGGCTCTGGGCGTCGATATCGGACTCGCTGGGGCGCACACGAGTAGTGGCGGGGCTTGTCATGACTTGCCTCCTGTCGGTGGTGTCTCACTCCGATCAACGGACCCGACTTAGAGAAAGTTCCCGATCCCGTCGGTGATAAACCGCTCTGAGCTGCGGGTTCATACCGTTACGGCTGAGAAGTTCCTGAGAAGAGCTCCGGGTGCGGAACTCGGCCCCCACCGCCGGGCGGCTCAGACAGGCCGCACCAGTCCGTGGCGTACCAAGCCGGCGACTACGCCGAGGGCCTGGGCGGCGAATTCAGGGGTCACCTGTTCGGCGCCGTCGGCCAGAGCGAGCAGTTCGAGCAGTTCGTACAACGGCAGACCATCGGGCCGCATTCCCGCGACCAGGGCGACCGTCGACTCGTCGACCTCGTGCTGCCAGCGGGGACCGTCACCGCGATGCAGCCGGGCCACTTCCTCGGTCCAGCCGTGTTCACCGGGCAGATACACCCGTTCCAGCGCGGTCGCCGGGCTCGGCGCGAAACGGGATGTCCAGGCGAGGTTTTCGTCGGCTGCGACGGCGCGCAGCCACGCCGACCGGGCGAAATAGGCTGCCGCCTCGTTGCCTAGCGGGTCGTCGAAACCGTGCACGAGGTCCTCGGCCATCAGTTCGGTCGGGCCGTCGATGGCGTGCAGGTAGACGAAACCGAAGCCGATGCCCTCGACGTCGGCGGCGTCGAACGCCGCCAGCCACTGCTCGGCGCGGGCCTGCGCGGCCGGGTCGCGGGGGTCCAGGCCCGCATCGCGCAGCCAGGTGCCGACGTAGAGCGCCGGGTCGGCGACATCGCGCTGCACCACCCAGGCGTCGACGCCGTGCGCGGGCAGCCACGACGACACCCGCTGCCGCCAGTCCTGGCCCTCGACGTGCACCCAGGCGGCCAGCATGGCCGCCAGGCCGCCGGGTGCGAGCAGCTCGGGCGCCTGCCCGATGACCAGCTCGCTGGCGCCGTCGAGCGCGAGCCCGGAGTCGCGATAGGTGTGCTCGATGCGCGCCGGGCCGACGACGAACGGGGGATTGGCCACGATCTGATCGAAACGGCGGCCGGCCACCGGCTCGAACCAGGACCCTTCGAGCAATTCGATGTCGAGTTCGTTCAGCGCGGCCGTGGCCTGCGCCAGCCACAGCGCCCGCGCGTTGACGTCGGTGGCGGTGACCCGGCCCGCGTACCCCGCGGCGTGCACGGCCTGCACACCGCAGCCGGTCCCCAGATCCAGCACCGTGCCCACCGGGACGGTCGGCGTCGCCCGCAGCAGCGACAGCGACGCGTGCCCGACCCCGAGCACGTGGTCCTCGGTCAGGGTGCGCCTGCGCATCGAATCGTCGAGGTCGGACAGGATCCAGCGGGTGCCCGCACCGGTGTCGAGCGGACGCAGATCCAGTGCGGCCCTGAGCTCGTCGCCGTCGCGGGTCAGCAGACCCGCCGCGACGGCATCGTCGATCCGCGCCGGCGCCAGCGCCGCGGCCACCTCGCGCTCCGGCAGTGCGTCGCCGAGCAGCAGCAGCCGGATCAGCGTGCCCAGCTCACCGGCCGCCCGCGCCGCCCGGCGCACCGGCACCGGCTCCGATCGGCCCAGTGCCGCATGCACATCGGGGCCAAGCGCCTCGACCAGCGTGTCGGCGTCGTAGCCGACCCGGATCAGCGCCGTGCGCAGGGCGGGGCACAGTGCGGTGAGCAGGGAACCGGAGGTGGCGGCGGGGTTCGTAGGCACCCGATTACTCTGCCAGGGCCGCGCACCGGGCGAACGACCCGTTCGGACCGCGTGTCGCGGCGTGATGTGCGTGCCGTTATGGCGGCCGTGTGGGGAAGGCTGCGCACGGGTGTGAGCGGCGGGACTGCGGCACACGGCGCGAGGTGGTGTGAGCGCCGGTACCGCGGCGCGCGGGGAATGGCGCAGAGGACAGCGGCGCGCGGCAAGGCGGCGGAGGTGATGCGAGCGCCGGGAGGGATGCGGGGCGTCAGCTGGGGAGCAGGCCGGTGTACGGGTCGCGGCCGGTGACGCAGTAGAGCGCGCCGCCGGGATCGCGCAGGACGATCCAGCGCTCGGCCTCGGCGACGCGGTCCGCGCCCAGAGATTCGTGCCAGGCGGCGGTCGCGGCGATGTCGGTGGAGGCCAGATCCGGGTGCGCAGCGGCCGGGCGGGGGTCGTCGAGGCGCTGGAGCAATAGTTGCAGTGGCTCGTCGTCGCCGCGTAACCGGGAGAATTCGGGGCGGCGCGACGGCTGGTGGGTCCAGCCGGTCAGCGATCGCCAGAAGGCGGTATCGGTCGCGATGTCGGCGGGGGCCAGGTCGAGGCAGATCTGGTCGAGTCGGGTCACGGTGCCGTCCGGTGCTGTCGACACGGTGACCGGAGGAGGCGCGTCGTTCTTGACCGGGGTGAAGCAGAACGTCTGTCCGGCAGGGGTTTCGAGCACGGTGTAGTCGGGTGCGACCAGGACGATGTGTGCGCCGAGCCCGGTCGCGGTCGCCACCGCGGCGGGGATGTCGTCGACATCGAGGTCCAGGTGGACGCCACCGCCGTCACCGACCGCCTGCATCTTGACCCAGGCCGGCCCGGTGGCAGGCAGCAGCGTCACGAACTCGTCGTGCGCGCCGCGTGGCGCGGACACCGTCGAGCCGGTGACGGTCGCCCAGAAGCGGACACAGTCGTCGAATCTGTCGGCAGGCCGATCCAGGAACGCCCACATCCAGCGAATCATGTTGTCTCCCTGCCAGTCCGCCACATCGTCACCGATGAAGCCAGGTGTACACGGCTCGTCGGCGAAGACAGCCGGAACGGGAATCGGCACCGGCACCCGAGCCGGGTGCGACGGCGCCGCGCGCTCGGTCGTGACTTCGGTCCCGCGGGCCGGGAGCGGCGTGGTCGTCGATGGCCGAATCCCATAAGGCCCCAGCGCAATCGCTCGGCTACGAGTCGACATCGAGAGAACCACGGTCCGCCCGATACGAACGGTAGGCGCCCTGCCGCGCGCTGTCGACCGGATTCCCCGCGAGACGGCGGCGAACTCGATAGGCCCGGATATTCATTGGCAGGATATCGATGAAAGATGGCATACCGGCCACTCGTTCGTACCGCACAGATCCGGCACCCTGTTTCGGGTGACCGATCTCCGCGCGCCCCTGTCGCCCACCGGCGACGACGACTCGGCCGAACGGGCCATCCCCGCACCGCACTCCGCCACGGACATCAAGGCCCAGCGTCCTGATCGCCCCGCCGTCGACGGCGAGATCGACGCGGCCCCGCGCGGTCGGACAACCCTCCATCCCGCGTGGATCGTGGCAGGCGTCGGCTTCGTCGCCCTGCTCGGCGCCGCCGCGTTCCGCTCGGTGCCCAGCGTCCTGATCGACCCGCTGCACACCGAGTTCGGCTGGTCGCACGCCACCATCTCCACCGCCGTCTCGCTGAATATGCTGCTGTACGGCCTGATCTCGCCGTTCGCTGCCGCGCTGATGGATCGCTTCGGCATCCGCCGGGTGGTGTGCTCGGCGCTGGTGCTGATCGCGGCGGGCAGCGCACTGACCGTGTTCATGACCCAGGCCTGGCAGCTGGTGGCGACGTGGGGGCTGCTGGTCGGGATCGGCGTCGGGTCGATGTCGATGCCGTTCGTCGCCACCATCACCGGGCGCTGGTTCGTGCGCAGCCGCGGGCTGGTCACCGGCGTGCTCACCGCGGCGGGGGCGACCGGTCAGCTCGTGTTCCTGCCGCTGGTCTCGATGCTGGCGCACGAGCACGGCTGGCGGTTGCCGTCGGTGATCGTGGCCGCGGTCGCGCTGGCCGTGGTGCCACTGGTGTGGTTGTTCGTGCGCGATTACCCCAGCGACGCCGGGGTGCGGGCCTACGGCGCACCGCCCGGCTCGGACGCCGGTGCGAGGGTCCCGAACACCGGCGGCGCGGGCCGGGCGCTACAGGTACTGGCCGCGGCCGCGCGCAGGCCCGGATTCTGGCTGCTGGCAGGCGGTTTCGCGGTGTGCGGGGCATCGACCAACGGCCTGGTCGGCACCCATTTCGTCACCGCGGCCCACGATCACGGGATGCCGCCGACCACCGCGGCCGGACTGCTGGCGCTGGTCGGGATCTTCGACGTGGCGGGCACGATCGCCTCGGGCTGGCTCTCGGACCGGGTCGACCCGCGCTATCTGCTGCTGGGCTACTACTCGCTGCGCGGGCTGTCGCTGCTGATCCTGCCCTCGCTGCTGGGCCCACACACCCAGCCGAGCATGTGGGTGTTCATCGTCTTCTACGGTCTGGACTGGATCGCGACCGTCCCGCCGACGGTGCTGCTGTGCCGGGAACTGTTCGGCGCAGACGGCCCGATCGCGTTCGGCTGGGTGTTCGCCGCCCACCAGGTCGGCGCCGCCGTCGCGGCCACCGGCGCGGGGCTCATCCGCGACCTGCAGGGTTCCTACGACCTGGCCTGGTATCTCGCGGGCGCACTGTGCGGGCTCGCGGCGCTCCTGTCGATGCTGGTGCGCCGACCGGCGAAAATCGCGTAGACCGCTATTCGATCGCCTTGCGCGATCGGGATTCCAAGGCGATCTGATTGTTGCGGCCGTCCCAGCGGCTGGGCTCGTTCTTGGTGCGCGGCGGCCGGTCGTTGGCGATCAGCACGGCGATCCACGGCAGCGGCACCGAGGCGACGATGATCAGGATCGACAGCAGCGGGTTCTCGAACGCGCTGTAGGCGATCGCGGCCAGGATCAGGCAGGGGATGCGGAACGCCATGATGATCGTGTAGCGGCGCACCCTGGCGCGATGCTGATCGTCGAGCGACGGTGCGGCCTCGGTAATGAGCACGGGGTGCTTGGCATCGGCGCCGGGGAAATAGCCGCGCGAGCTGGGCGCGGCGGGCCTGGTCACCTCCGGGTCCGGGGTCGGCTCGTCGGCGCCGGAGGGCTCGCCGTAGGACTGCATACCCCGAGTCTCCCACTCGGCTCGTGCGAACGCACACGCGGCTGGTCAGCGGTGCACGGCCGGGATGCGGCATCATGGAAGGCGTGAGTACAGACACTCTGGTACGCCCGGAAACCACGACCGACGAGACGACCGGCGACGACGTCCCCAAGTTCTTCCACTACGTGAAGAAGGACCGGATCGCCGAGAGTGCCGTGATGGGCACGATGGTCGTCGCGCTGTGCGGTGAGGTCTTCCCGGTGACGCGCTCGCCCAAGCCCGGATCGCCCGTGTGCCCGGACTGCAAGAAGGTCTACGACGGTTTGCGCAAGGGTGGCGACTGAGCGGGTTCCGCGGCCGGTATGGCCGGCGCCTCCGGTGAGGCGTCGGCCGATTCGTCGTCGCCGCGCACCTGGTTGGTCAGCCACTCCTTGACCTGCTCCATCCTGGTCGCCCGCGCCGGCCAGAACTCCTGCACCGCGGCGTTGAACTCCGCGCCCAGAATCACCGCGAAGCCGAGAAAATAGGTGAACAGCAGGAACGCGATCGGGGTGGCCAGCGCGCCGTAGCTCACGCCGGTCGCGGTGATCCAGGACAGGTACCGCCGCAGCAGATCGCTGGCACCCATGAAGAACACCCCGGCCACCAGCGCGCCGCCGAAGAGCCGATGCCACGGCAGCGATTTGTGCAGGGCCAGCTTGTAGAGCGTGGTGAGCCCGACGATCAGCAGCAGGCCGACGATCGGGTAGTAGAACGTGTCGATCAACCGCAGCCCGGGCTCACGCCAGGTCTCGGGCAGGACCCGGCCGATCCGGGTGGGGCCCAGCGCGATCACCGGCAGGATCAGCACCGCCGCCACCAGGAACTGCACATACAGCAGCAGCGCGAAGATCCGCTGCCAGACGGGATGGCGGGCGTCCTGCTGACCGTGGGCTTCCACGATCGCGTCGACGAAGGTCGCCATCGCCGAGGACCCCGCCCACAACGACAGCACGAAACCCACCGACACCACCGCGCCGCGCCCGCGGCCGAGCACGTCGTCGACGGTCGGTTCGATCAGGTCCGCGACGACCGAGGGGCTGAAGAACTCCCGGCTGAACGCGATGATCTTGGCTTCCACGATCTGCACCGTGTCGGGCCCGAACAGCCCGCCCACATAGCCGAGGCTGCCGAGCAGCCCGAGCAGCAGCGGCGCGAGCGAGAGCGTCTGCCAGAACGCGGCCGCGGCGGACTTGGCGAAAATGGAGTTGTTCCAGCACTTGAGCGCCACCCGGACCACCAGCTGCCACGTCGCGGCGGGCCAGCGCACCCACCATGGGTGTTCGCGGGGACTTTGCCCGGTGGGCTTGCCGGGCGCCGCGGGCAGCGCGGGGACACCGCTGGGCTGGTGCGCCCGCGGTGGGTGCGCCGCGTCGGCTGCCCGGACCTGGTCGTTGTTCATCTCGCGTCAAGCATCCCGCACGAACCGGGCGCGTGGGGGACGGGCCGGGCATCGTGTCGGTGGGTAACAGGTAAATGGCTGGTGACCTCGGGTGGTGTTGTGATGCCTGTCGCCCACCCCGCGTCGGTTTGGCGACACGCCGCACCGGGCGGCTAGGGTCATCTGCGTGACTGGGTCGGGTGACGCCGCTGCGGCGAGGGATGCGGGTACACCGGGCGATTCGGCTTCCGGGGGTGCGTCGGGTGGTTCCCTGCGCGCGTGGCAGCGGCGCGCGCTCACGAAGTACCTGGCCACCAAGCCGCGCGATTTCCTCGCGGTCGCCACGCCGGGCGCGGGTAAGACCACCTTCGCGCTGCGGGTTGCCGCGGAGTTGCTGGCCGACCGCACGGTGGATCAGATTACCGTCGTCGCGCCCACCGAGCACCTCAAGCACCAGTGGGCCGCCTCGGCCGCCCGCTCGGGCATCCAGCTCGACTCCCGGTTCTCCAACTCCACCGGCGGCACCTCGGGTGACTATCACGGCGTGGTGGTGACCTACGCGCAGATCGCGGCCCATCCCACCCGGCATCGGGTGCGCACGGAGAACCGCCGCACGCTGGTGATCCTCGACGAGATCCACCACGCGGGCGATGCCAAGACCTGGGGCGAGGCCACCGAGGAGGCCTTCGGCGACGCGACCCGGCGCCTCGCGCTGACCGGAACCCCGTTCCGCAGCGACGATTCCAAGATCCCGTTCGTCACCTACGAGCCCGACGAAGCCGGGTTCCCCCGCTCCCGCGCCGACCACTCCTACGGCTACGCCGACGCACTCGCCGACGGCGTCGTGCGCCCGGTCGTGTTCCTGGCCTATTCCGGTGACGCGCACTGGCGCGACAGCGCGGGCGAGGAGCACACCGCCCGCCTCGGCGAACCGCTCAGCGCCGAACAGACCGCGCGCGCCTGGCGCACCGCGCTCGACCCGGCCGGTGACTGGATCTCGGCGGTGCTGCGCGCCGCCGACGTCCGCCTGCGCCAGCTGCGCGCCTCCGGCATCCCCGACGCCGGTGGCCTGGTGATCGCCACCGACCAGGAACGGGCCCGCGACTACGCCGAACTGCTCGAACACATCTCGGGCGAGCGCCCGACCGTGGTGCTCTCCGACGACCCGCAGTCCTCGCAGCGCATCGGCGAGTTCGCCGAGGGCACGCAGCCGTGGATGGTGGCGGTGCGCATGGTGTCCGAAGGCGTCGACGTGCCGCGCCTGGCCGTCGGTGTCTACGCGACGAGTGCGTCGACCCCGCTGTACTTCGCGCAGGCCATCGGCCGTTTCGTGCGTGCCCGCAGGCCGGGGGAGACGGCGAGTGTGTTCCTGCCGTCGGTGCCGGTGCTGCTGGATCTGGCCGCCCAGCTGGAGTTGCAGCGCGATCACGTCATCGGCAAGCCGCATCGTGAGAAGAACGCCCTCGACGACGAACTGCTGATCGACGCGAACAAGACCAAGGACGAGCCCGGCGAGGAGGAGAAGTCCTTCGTCGCGCTGGCCGCCGACGCCGAACTCGACCAGGTGATCTACGACGGCTCCTCCTTCGGCACCGCCACCATCGCCGGCAGCGACGAGGAAGCCGACTACCTGGGCATCCCGGGTCTGCTCGACGCCGACCAGATGCGGGCTCTGCTGCGCGACCGGCAGACCCGTCAGCTCGCCGACCGCAGCGCCGCCCAGGAGTCCGCGCCCGCGCCCGCCGCGGTTGCCGAACGCATCGCCACGTCCGACAAGCTGGGCGAACTGCGCCGCGAACTCAACAGCCTGGTCGCGATGCATCACCACCGCACCGGTAAGCCACACGGCGTGATCCACGGTGAGCTCCGCCGCGAATGTGGTGGTCCCCCCACGGCATTGGCGTCGGTCGACCAGCTGGGGGAGCGGATCGCGGCACTGCGTCGCCGGTAGCGATCAACTGCCGGGTGTACGCGGTGCGCACGTCGGCGGTCATCGAGTGATCCGCCTCGATCGCCGGTAGCAGCGTTCGGTGCTCGTCCACCTACATCGTCGACGCCGCGAGAACCTCGAGCGCGCTGTCGACGGCGGCACTGAGCTCGGCGTGGCCGACACCGTCCCTGGCCTGGATCGACAGGCCGTACAGCACGGTGCTGTAGAGCGCTGCCAAGGCGGCCGTGTCGGTGCCGGGTTTCAGGTCACCGTCGGCGACGCCGCGGTCGAGGCGGTCGTGGATGTCCGCGGTGGTGTGGCGGCGGGCCTCGACGAGAAATTCGCGGACCGAGGCCGTCCTGGTGGTATAGGTGGCGCCGGCGAGGACCACCATGCAGCCGTGCGGGAGACCGGGGTCGGTGTAGGTGGTGATGTTGTCGCGCAGCATGGCCTCGATCGCGGCATAGGCGGTCGGTTGCTCGCGCAGCGCCCGCGCCGTGCGCGACCCTTCGGTGCGGCCGTAGAGCTCGATCGCGGCGCGGAACAGAGCTTCCTTGTCGCCGAACGCGGCATAGAGGCTCGGGGAGTTGATGCCCATCGCCGTGGTGAGATCGGCCATCGAGGCCCCGTCGTAGCCGCGTTCCCAGAACACCTCCATGGCGCGCCGCAGGGCGACGTCGCGGTCGAAGCCGCGCGGGCGGCCGCGTTCTGCCATGGGAAACCTTTCTGTGCCGATCGGTAAATATACCGCGCGGGCAGCGATCCGAGCATTCTGTATCGATTGATAAGAAACTCTTGACGTCATCGCGGGCATGCGCTTGTCTATATGTGTATCAACCACTACAGAATTGGAGCACGCCAGATGACGAGCAGCACCACTGTGGCCCTGGTGACCGGCGGCAGCCGGGGGATCGGTGCAGCCATCGCCCGCAAGCTGGCCGCCGGCGGCGCCGATGTGGCGTTCACGTACCAGCGCGACGAGATCGCGGCGAAGTCGGTCGCCGCGGACATCGAGGCGCTGGGCAGGCGAGCGCTGCCGATTCAGGCCGACAGCGCCGACGCCGCCCAGGTCGTCGCCGCCGTCGACCGGACCGCGCGAGACCTGGGCGGCCTTGATGTCCTGGTGAACAACGCGGGCATCTTCCCGGCCAGGCCGTACGAGGAATTCGGGCTCGACGAGATCGACCGCGCGCTCAACATCCACGCGCGCGCACCGTTCGTCGCGGGCCAGGCCGCGCTGGCTCACCTCGGCGAAGGCGGCCGGATCATCTCCATCGGCTCGAACCTGACCGACCGCGCCCTCTTCGGCGGACTGGCCCTGTACAACCTGAGCAAGTCGGCGCTCAACGGCTACACCAAGGCGCTGGCCCGAGAACTCGGCCCGCGCGGCATCACCGTCAACCTCGTCCAGCCGGGCCCGACCGACACCGACATGAACCCGGCGGGCAGCGACCACGCACCCACGCAGCGGGAATTCAACGCGCTCGGCCGATTCGGCGCCGCCGAGGACGTCGCCGATCTGGTCGCCTTCCTGGCAGGCCCGTCGGCCCGGACGATCACCGGGGAGATCATCACGATCGACGGCGGCACCAACGCCTGAGCACCGCACCCCCGGTGAACTTGCCATCGGCCGCGCCGCGGTCGTCGTCGCGGCCCGCCGCGGCCGGGCGCGGCCGCGACGGCGGGGCCCCCCCCCCCCCCCCAACACGCACGGCGCCCGCGCCGAGAACCCGGGCGGGGCGGGC
>NZ_JBHXMY010000144.1:0-12173 GCF_042720195.1 Nocardia sp. NPDC058497
CTGTGTATATCTGGTCCCCCCCCCCCCGCCCCCCCCCGCGCCCGCGCTGGCGCGCCCGGCCGGCCTGCGGGCCGGGCCCCGCCTCGTGGTGATCTCCGGAGCGGGCCTGAGCACCGACAGCGGTATCCCCGACTATCGCGGCCCGGATTCGCCACCGCGCAACCCGATGACCTACCAGCAGTTCGTCGGCGACGCCGAGTTCCGGCAGCGCTACTGGGCCCGCAATCACCTGGGCTGGCGGCGGATGGACGCCGCGCGCCCGAATCGGGGACACCGGGCCGTCGCCGAGCTGGAACGCGCCGGGGTGGTCTCCGGCGTGATCACCCAGAACGTGGACCTCCTGCACACCAAGGCGGGCGCGCGCCGCGTGATCGACCTGCACGGCACCTACGCGCGGGTGTGCTGTCTGCGCTGCCCCACGATGATCTCGCGCATGACGCTGGCCGAGCGCCTGGAGGAAGCGAATCCCGGTTTCGCAGAAGACGTTTCGGCGACAGGAATCGAAGTCGCCCCCGACGCGGACGCGGTGGTGACCGACACCGCCCGTTTCCGCATGCTCGACTGCGCGACCTGCGGCGGCATGCTCAAACCCGACATCGTCTACTTCGGTGAATCCGTGCCCGCCGACCGGGTGGCCGCGGCCTTCGACCTGGTCGACGACGCGCAGGCACTGCTTGTCGCCGGATCATCGCTGACAGTGATGTCGGGCCTGCGCTTCGTGCGGCGCGCCGCGAAAAACGGTGTGCCGGTGGTGATCATCAACCGCGGCGGCACCCGCGGCGATGACCTGGCCACCGTGCGAATCGGCGCCGGATGTTCGGAAACGTTGTGCGCCTTGGCCGAACGACTCACCACACCGAGCGCGGTCGCTGGGCGATGAGCGATTCCGTCGAGGACGCGATCGCGAACTTCTTCGCGGGCAAACCGCATTCTCTCGAGATCTTCACCGTGCTGCGGGAATTGATCGCGGCCAACGGTCCGGCGGAACTGTCGGTGGCATCGCAGATCACCTTCGGCCTCGCGCGCAAGTTCGCGTGGGTATCGCTCTACAACATCACCGGCCGCAATCCCCAAGGCACCGTCCAGATCATGCTCGCGATCGACGAGGAAATAGCGCGACCACCGGTGTACCGGGTGAATCAGGTCGGCCGCTCGCGCTGGAACCACCTGGTCGTCGTGCATTCAGTGGCCGGGGCACGCGATCGGCGAACTGGCAGTTCTGATCGCCGCCGCCTATCGATTCGGTGCGAAATGAACGGTCACTTGATCCCTCGTTGACGGCGGCGTATTCGACGTGGGTAAGCTCTGCGCACCAGTGCATGAAGAGTTCCACCCGCGGCGCAAAGTTTTCCTCGCAGCGGGGTTGTCGGCCCTCGTGTGGGCCGCGTGATCGACCCCCACTTGCCAGCCGATCAGAACCAGGGCTTTTCCATGACCGATACCGTCGTTGCCGAACCACGCCTCACGCACCGCCAGACACTCACGATTCTGTCCGGCCTGCTACTCGGGGTCTTCCTCGCCGCGCTCGACCAGAACATCGTCAGCGTCGCGATCGTGCGGATCGCGAACAGTCTCGACGGCTTCGACGAACAGGCATGGGCGACAACGGCATACCTGATCACCGCCACCGTCACCACGCCGCTCTACGGCAAGCTGGCCGACATCTACGGGCGCAAACCGTTCTATCTGCTGGCGATCGCCCTGTTCGTCATCGGCTCGGCGGCCTGCTGCTTCGCGACGACGATGTACCAGCTGGCCGCCTGCCGCGCCTTCCAGGGACTGGGCGCGGGCGGGCTGATGTCGCTGGCGTTCACCATCGTCGGCGATATCGTGCCCGCCCGCGAACGGGTCCGCTACCAGGGGTATTTCCTCATGGTGTTCGGCATCGCGACGGTGCTGGGCCCGGTGGTCGGCGGGTTCCTGTCCGACTACGAGAGCCTCGGCGGGATCGAGGGCTGGCGCTGGGTGTTCCTGGTGAACGTGCCGGTCGGCGTGCTGGCGTTCCTGGTTGTCGCTCGGGTACTGAATGTGGGGCACACGCGCAGGCGCAGCCGGATCGACTGGCTCGGCGCGCTCACCCTCGTCGTCGCTGTCGTGCCGTTGCTGATCGTGGCCGAGCAAGGCCGGGTGTGGGGCTGGACCTCGCCGAAGTCGTTGCTCTGCTACGGCATCGGCGCGGGCGGGCTGCTGCTGTTCCTGATCGTCGAGTTCTTCATGAAGGACGCGGCGCTGATCCCGCTGCGGTTGTTCCGCAGTCCGACCTTCAGCATCGCCATCCTCGGCGGTTTCCTTGTCGGTGTCGCGATGTTCGGCGCGATCACCATGGTTCCGCAGTATCTGCAGGTCGTGCGGGGTTTCTCGCCGACCGAGGCGGGGCTGCTGATGCTGCCGCTGGTGCTGGGCATCATGGTCGGCGCGCAGCTGTCGGGGCTGATCACCAAGGCCAGCGGGCGGTACAAGGTGCTGCCGGTGCTCGGCGCGCTGATCCTGGCGATCGGCTGTGCCCTGTTCGCCCACGTCGGCGACGACGGCCCGTTGTGGCAGCCGCTCGCCTACAGCGCGATCATGGGTTTCGGCCTCGGTGGCTGCATGCAGACGCTGATCATCGCCGCGCAGAACGCCGTGCCCAACACCGAGATGGGGGTCTCGACCGCCGCGGCGACCTTCTTCCGGCAGTTGGGCGGCACCCTGGGTGTCGCGGTGTTCCTCACCGTCCTGTTCGATCGGTTGCCCGGATCGATCCTGTCCGCGTTCGGCGGCAGCCTGCCCGCCGGTCTCGACGCGGCGGGTCTGGACGCGCTGCAACGGGATACCTCCGGCATCGCCGCCCTGCCCGACGAGTTGCGGATGCCGATCCTGGCGGGCTTCACCGACGCGATGCAGGGCGTGTTCCTGCTCGCCGCCGATCTCGCGATCGTGGCGTGCCTGGTGCTGGTGTTCATGAAAGAGATTCCGCTGCGCGATGATCCGGTGCCCGGGGAGGGCTCGGACGGCACACTGCTGCGCGACGTGAGCCTGCACGACGCGCACGAGATGGTCGATCACCTGCGGCCCGCCGCCACCGGCCGGGTCATCGCGGGGCTGTTGCGTCGCGACGACGCGCGCCCGGTGCCCGCGGCCATCCTCACCCTGATCGACCAGCACGGTCATCAGGTGGCGCGCGGCAACGGCGACGCCGACGGCGCCTATGTCATCGCGGCGCCGCAGCCGGGGAACTATGTCCTCATCGCCGCCGCGGCGGGCCACCAGCCGGAGGCGGTGAGCGTGTCACTGGGGGAGCGGGCGCTGCATGTCGACCTGATGCTCACCGGGGCCGGCGAACTCACCGGCACCGTGCGGTCGGCGCGGCGCGGCGAACCGCTGTTCGGCGCGACCGTGACCCTCACCGATCCCGAAGGTGACGTCGTCGGTGCGGCGATTACCGGGGAGGACGGCGTATACGTGTGCCGCGATGTCGTGAGCGGCACGTACACGCTGGTCGCGGTCGCCGACCATATGCGCCCGTCCGCGGTCGCGCTGACCGTGCCGGAGACGGGCTCGCTGCACCACGACATCGATCTCGAGCCGATGGCCATCCTGATCGGCTCGGCCTGGGTCGACGGCGACCGCCCAGTCGCCGATGTCCAGATCACCGTCCTCGACGCGGGCGGCGACCCGGCGGCCACCACCCGCACCGACGAGCAGGGCCAGTACCTGGTCCCCGACCTGCCGGAAGGCGAGTACACGGTCGTGGCGCGCGGCTATCCGCCGGTCGCCAGCCAGGTGTCGGTGACCCGCGGCGAGATCACCCACGACGTCACCCTCGGCTACGACAACGAGGAGTCGATGCACCACCGCTGACCCCACCGTGGGACCGCCCGGCTGGGCGCACGCCGACACGTTTTTGACGATATCGTCAGAAACTCCTTGACAGATACTTCCGTCGTGATTGATGATTTCATCAGTAACGACATGGAGGTACCTGTGACAACCATTGGCGAGATCGTCGGGCCGGGGCAGACCGTCCGGGTCGGTGACCGAGAGATCTTCTGCAGCGAGGCCGGTGCCGGTCCCGCGGTGGTGCTGCTGCACGGCGGCGGCCCCGGCGCGTCGGGCCTGTCGAACTACGCGCGCAATATCGAACAGCTGGCCCGGCAGTTCCGGGTGATCGTGCCGGACCTGCCGGGATACGGGCGGTCGACAAAGCGGATCGACCAGTCCGATCCGTTCGGCGACCTGGCCGCGGCGGTCGGTGGTCTGCTCGACGAACTCGGCATCGCCTCCGCGCACCTGATCGGCAATTCCTATGGCGGCGCGGCGGCGTTGCGGTTGGCCATGGACCGCCCCGCGACGGTGGATCGGCTGGTCCTGCTCGGGCCGGGCGGCATCGGCACCACCCGCGCGTTGCCGACGAAAGGGCTGAGCGCGCTGCTCGCCTACTACGGCGGAACCGGGCCGAGCCGGGAGAAGCTGGCCGAATTCCTGCGCGACTACCTGGTATTCGACGCCAGTGGCATCACCGACGAGGTGATCGAGGAGCGTTTCCGGGCAAGCATCGACCCCGCCGTCGTGGCGAACCCGCCGTTGCGGCGCCCGTCCGGACCGTCGGCGCCGCGCACGCTGTGGCGCATGGACCTCACCCGCGACCAGCGGTTGCGCGAGGTCACCCAGCCGACGCTGGTGATCTGGGGCGCGCAGGACAGGGTCAACCGGCCCGCGGGCGGCCGGATGCTGGCGGAGACGATGCCGCACTGCGACCTCTACCTGGCCGCCGACACGGGCCACTGGGTGCAATGGGAACGCGCGGAGTTGTTCAACTCCCTCGCCTCGACCTTCCTGGCGGCCCGGTCGTGAACGCGCGGGCAGACGTGGACTCCGTCTTCGGCGACGTCCACCTGGGATACCTCGTCGTGGAGTCGAACCGGACCGCGCAGTGGCGGCGTTTCGGCGCGGACGCGATCGGCCTGCACGTCGATACCCTCGACGGCACAACGCTGCGGTTCCGGCTCGACGATCGCACCTGCCGGTTCCTCGTGCGGCGCGGTCCCGCGGAAGACGTCACGGCGATGGGCTGGCACGTCGACAACCACGAGGCGTTCGATCGCGTCGTGGCCCGCGTGGCCGACCGCGGCGTGCCCGTCATCGAGGGCACCGCCGAGGAAGCCGCGCTGCGCGGGGTGGAACGGCTGTGGCGGTTCCCCGGCCCGAAAGGCCTTGTCCAGGAGATCTTCACGGTCGCGGTGACCACTCCCGAACCACTGCGGATGCTGAGCACCGGATGGGTGACCGGTGACGCGGGGATGGGGCATGTGGCGATCCTGTCGCGGCGGCCGGAGGCGGTGCGCGGGTACTACCGCACGGTATTCGACTCCCGGTTGACCGACTACATCGACGAGAACGTCGCGGGTCTGCGGATGAAGATCCGGTTCCTGCGGGTGAACGAGCGCCATCACTCGATCGCCGTCGCCGATATCCGCGGTGTCCGGATCGATCCGATCCGAACCAGGGTGCAGCACATCAACATCCAGTCCGCGTCGTTGGACGACATGCTCGCCTCCTATCAACGGGTGCGCGAACTCGGCTTCGCGATGGCGTGGTCGGTCGGTCAGCACACCAACGACCGGGAACTGTCCTACTACTGCGTGACCCCGTCCGGTTTCGAGCTGGAAGTCGGCTGGAACCCGGTCGTGATCGGTCCCGAACTCGAATCGACCTGGGAGCCGAGCACCTATCAGGGCATCAGCATCTGGGGCCACAGCACCGTCGGCTCGACGGTCCTGACGAAATTCGAGCAGTTCCGGCAGGCGCTACGCCACGCGGCGATCCCGGAGGCGACCGTGCCCGAACTCAGCGGAGGGCTGATCCGATGACCGACTACGACGTAGTGGTGGTCGGCCTCGGCCCGACCGGACTGACGCTGGCCAACCTGCTCGGCCGTCGCGGCGTGCGCGTGCTCGTGCTGGAACGAGAACCCGAGTACTACGGCCTGGCCCGCGCGGTCTACACCGACGACGAGGGCATGCGCGTCTTCCAGACCGCCGGTGCCGCCGACGAACTGGCCGCGAACATGAACCACGACTCGACGGTGCAATGGGTGCGCCGCGACGGACGCCCACTGGCCCAGTTCCACCAGACCGCGCGCCCGCTGGGCTGGCCGGTCGTCAACTTCCTCTACCAGCCGTATCTGGAGACCACCCTCGAGCGTGCGCTGACGCGATATCCTCGGGTGCACGTGCGGCGCGGCCGGGAAGTGGTCGGCTTCGACCAGGACGAGACCGGCGTCGAGATCGAACACCACGCCTGCGACGGCATCGGGTACGGCAACCGTGCCCCGGAGTCCGCGCCGGGCACAGTTGAGCGGGTCCGGGCCCAGTTCCTGATCGGCTGTGACGGTGGGCGCAGCGTTGTGCGCACCCGTCTGGGAATCCCGATGAGCGGCACCAGTTATCCGGAGCGATGGCTAGTCGTCGACCTGAAGGCCAGGGACGGTGTGGACGCCTTCCGGCACCTGCCGTACTTCGATTTCGTCTGCGACCCCGAGCTGCCGATCGTGTCGTGCCCCCAGCCGGGTGGCCACCACCGCTTCGAATTCATGCTGCGCGAAGCGCAGACGAAGGAGGAGATGGAGGACCCGGACACTGTCCACCGACACATCGCCCGGTTCGTCGATCCCGGCGAGGTCGAGGTGCTGCGCAAGCTGGTCTACACCTTCAACGCTGTGGTCGCCGATCGCTGGCGGGTCGGGCGGGTGCTGCTCGCCGGCGACGCCGCCCACATGACGCCCCAATTCATCGGTCAGGGGATGAACTCCGGCGTCCGCGACGCCGACAACCTCGCCTGGAAACTGGCCGCGATCATCGAACACGGTGCGGCACACAGCATCCTGGACAGCTACGAGACCGAGCGCCGACCGCACGCGCAAGCGATGATCGACCTGTCGGTCCTGATGAAGAACTTCGTCTCGATGCGCAACCCGGTCGCGGCGAAGGCACGGGACGCGGCGATCGTCACCGCGTTGCGGGTGCCCGGACTCGGTGGGTGGATCAAGGCCGCGAAGATGAAACCGGCACCGCGCTTCCGCCGAGGCGCCTACCTGGGTCTGCCGCGGCGCGGATGGGGTGGCGTCGAAGGCGCGCTCGCACCGCAGCCGCAGGTGCGCAGCTACGACGGCAGGCATTGCCGCCTCGACGATGTCCTGGGAACCGGGTTCGCGGTGCTCGGCGCCGGCGTCGACCCGCTCACGGTGCTGAGTGCGGACGATCAGGTGGCGCTGCGGGCGCTGGGCACCCGGTTCGTCACCGTCTACCCGCACGGCGGCCGCCCCCAGGGCATGCCCGGTGACGGGCGCCCGGTGGGTACCTCCGACATCGAAGATCACACCGGCGTGCTGACCCGGTGGCTGCGGCGATCCGGCGCGGGCCGGGGCGGGATCGTGCTGTTGCGTCCTGATCGCTACGTGTTCGGGGTTGCGGCGCCCGGCCGAAGCACAGACCTGGTGGCCGAATGGCGCAGGCAGCTCGCCCTTCCCGCCGCCGCGAAACTTCCCGAGGAGGTCCGATGACCAGTATTTCCACCACGGCCGCGATAGCGGCGGCCGCCGAGCGTTTGGCCCGCGCCGCGGCGACCGGCGTGCCCAGCCGTCCGGTGCGTGATCTTCTCGGGCCCGGCAGTGTCGACACGGCCTACGCGGTCCAGCGTCTCGGCACCGAACGCAGGCTCGCGAACGGCGCCCGGATCGTCGGACGCAAGGTCGGGCTCACGGCACCCGCGGTGCAACGTCAGCTCGGCGTCGACCAGCCGGACTTCGGGGTGCTTTTCCAGGACATGGATGTCACGAGAACGCCGGTGGCGCACCGCCCCCGGCTCCTGCAACCCAAGGTGGAGGCCGAACTGGCGTTCGTCCTCGCCGCCGACCTCGACACCGGCCCGTTCGACGCGCACAGTGTGCGCACGGCCGTGGCCTACGCGGCCGCCGCGCTCGAGATCGTCGACAGCCGGATCGCGGACTGGGACATCACTTTCGCCGACACCGTCGCGGACAACGCCTCGAGCGGCTGGTTCGTCCTCGGCGTCGAACGGCTCGATCTCGCCGCGTTCGAGCCGCGCGAGGTTGTGATGACCATGACGATCGACGGCGAGATCGTCTCCACCGGAACGGGTTCGGCGTGCCTGGGCGATCCGCTGGCTGCGCTGGCCTGGCTGGCCGAGACCGCCTGCGCGGTCGGCGACCCGCTGCGTGCCGGGGACATCGTCTTGTCCGGTGCGCTCGGCCCGATGGCACCACTGCCGCCCGGTGCCCAGGTGCGCTGCGAACTCGTCTGCGACGCAACCACACTCGGCACGGCCGAGCTGATCATGGAGGACACCCTATGAGCGACCGCGTACCCGTCGCGATCATCGGATCGGGCAACATCGGCACCGATCTGATGATCAAGGTGCTGCGCCTGTCCGACACGCTGACGCTGGGCGCGATGGTCGGGATCGATCCGGCCTCGGACGGCCTGGCCAGAGCCGCCCGCCTCGGCGTGCCGACCACAGCCGACGGAGTGGCCGGGCTGCTCGCGTTGCCGGGATTCGACGAGATCGGCATCGTGTTCGACGCGACCTCGGCCGCCGCACACCGTGCCAACGCCGCCGCCCTGGCACCGCACGGCAAACGGCTGATCGATCTGACGCCCGCGGCGATCGGCCCGTTCGTCGTTCCCGCGGTGAACCTCGACGAGCATCTCGACGCGCCGGACGTGAACATGGTGACCTGCGGTGGGCAGGCGACGATTCCGATCGTCGCGGCGATCACCCGCGTCACCGAGGTGCCCTACGCGGAGATCGTCGCCTCGATCGCCTCGCGATCCGCCGGCCCGGGTACCCGCGCCAATATCGACGAGTTCACCGAAACCACCTCGACCGCGATCGTCGCCGTGGGCGGTGCGCGGCGCGGCCGGGCGCTGATCGTCCTCAATCCCGCCGAGCCGCCGCTGATCATGCGCGATACCGTGCTGGCCCTCATCGGTGACGCGTCTCCGGAAGTCCATGCGGCTGTGCGGGAGTCGATCGTGGCGATGGTGGAGCAGGTGGCGGCCTACGTGCCTGGATACCGGCTCCGACACGATGTGCAGATCACCGCGTTGGACCCGGAGGTGCCCACCCGCACGCTCGCCGGTGATGCCGAGGTGACTCATCAAGTGTCGGTCTACCTCGAGGTCGAAGGTGCCGCCCACTATCTGCCCGCCTATGCCGGCAACCTCGACATCATGACCTCGGCCGCGCTGCGCGTCGCCGAACGGATCGCCGCGACCCGCCCGGCGGGTGCGCGATGACCCGGGTCTTTCTGCAGGACGTGACCCTGCGCGACGGCCTGCACGCGCTGCGCCACCGCATCACCCCGGAGACCGTCGCCACGGTGGCGGCCGCGCTCGACGCCGCCGGCGTGGACGCGGTGGAAGTCGCCCACGGTGACGGCCTGTCCGGCGGCTGTCTCACCTACGGTCCCGGTAGTCACAGCGACTGGGCCTGGCTCGAGGCGGCGGCGGGCGCCCTCACCCATGCCCGGCTCACCACCCTGGTGTTGCCGGGTGTCGGCACGGTCGAGGATCTGCGCCGTGCGCACGCGATCGGGGTGCGGTCGGTCCGGGTGGCGACGCACTGCACCGAGGCCGATATCGCGGCCCAGCACATCGCCGCCGCGCGCGAGCTCGGCATGGACGTGTCCGGGTTCCTGATGATGAGCCACCGCAACACCCCCGTGGGGCTCGCCGCACAGGCGAAACTCATGGAATCCTATGGTGCGCACTGTGTCTATGTCACCGACTCGGGCGGGCGGCTGACCATGGCCGACGTGCGTGACCGGGTCCGCGCCTATCGCGACGTCCTGGAGCCGGACACCGAGATCGGAATCCACGCGCACGAGAACCTGTCGCTGTCGGTCGCCAACAGTGTGGTCGCGGTCGAGGCGGGCGCCGTCCGGGTCGACGCGTCGCTGGCCGGACTAGGTGCGGGCGCGGGCAATACGCCGCTGGAGGCGTTCGCCGCGGTCGCCGACCTGAGTGGCTGGACGCACGGCGCGCAGCTGGATGCCCTCACCGATGCCGCCGACGATCTGATCCGGCCACTGATGGACCGGCCGATCCGGGTCGACCGGGAGACCCTCGCGCTGGGCTACGCCGGGGTGTATTCGAGCTTCCTCCGGCACGCCGAAAGGGCCTCGGCCACCTACGGAGTCGACGTGCGCACATTGCTGACCGCGGCGGGCCGACGCGGTCTGGTCGGTGGACAGGAAGACCTGCTGGCCGATATCGCCCTCGACCTCAGCCGGTGAGCTCAGAGTTGCGGCAGCGGGGGCAGCGGACCGGCGATCAACTGCTGGGCCGCGGACTGGTCCATGCCGAACATGCGCAGCATGTGCAAGGTCATCTCGTCGGCGAGGGCTCCGGCGTCAGCTTCGGGATCGACATCGAGCAACTGCAACAACCCCAGCATCGCTCCGCCCGCGGCCATCACCGCCAGTTCCGGGTTCATCGGCTCGAAACGACCCGCTTCCTGGGCGGCGATGATGTCGCGGCGGGCGCGTGGGACCAGGCCCTCCTCGTGCAGCAGCACCGACATGCCCGAATGCAGGAGCACCCGGATCATCTCCGGGATCTGGCGCTGCATGCGGCCGGACATCCGGAAGCTCACCGCGAAGATCTCGGCCGGGTCGTCGTAGCGGGTGACGATCTCGTCGCGCAGCTCGCTGTAGACCCGCAGCACCGAGCGCACGGCCTCGTCGAACAGCTGTTCCTTGGATTCGAAGTGGTTGTAGAAGGAGCCGAAGCCGACGTCGGCGGCGTCGGTGATCTCCTGGATGCTCACCGCGTAACGCCCCTCCGACAAGAACTTCCGCGCCGCCCCGAGCAGGGCGTTGCGGGTGCGCTCCCGGCGACGATCGACCCGGTTGCGGACAACGGGTTCGGTGGCCATCGGACTCCTCCCTCGGAATTAGTGACCAGATCATATCTGACCAGATCATCAGATATGACGTAGTGGAAAGTGAGAACCCGTGTCCGACTCGACTCGCCCCTCATCGTCCCCGGTGCGCCGCCGCAGCGTGCTCGCGGCGGGAGCCCTCGGCATCGTCGCGGCGGCGGCAGCGCCCGCGGTGGTGCGGGCGCAGCAGTCCGCGGCGCCGGATTCGGCGTACCGCATCGACCTGCACGCGCATTTCCTGCCGCCGGACTACCGCGCGGCCCTGCTCGAGCACGGCCACGTGACGATCGGTGGCTATCCGACGCCGGACTGGTCGCCGGAGCAGGCCCTGGCGTTCATGGACTACTACGGCATCCAGGCGCAGGCACTGTCGGTGTCCGATCCCGGTGTATCGTTCCTGCGCGGTGCCGAGGCGGCCGACATGGCCAGGTACTGCAATTCCTATGCGGCCCAGCTGTTCCGGGCACATCCGACCCGATTCGGTGCGTTCGCGGTGCTGCCGATGCCCGACATCGCGGCCTCGATCGCCGAGGCGATCCACGCCCTCGACGAGCTGCACCTCGATGGTGTCGTGCTGCTGTCCGCCTATGACGGTGTCTACCTGGGCGATCCGCGATTCGAACCGCTGATGGCGGTGCTCGCGCAACGCGGCGCGTACGTGTTCGTGCATCCGGCGGCCATTCCCGCAGACGCCAAACCCGAACTGCCGCTGCCGGATTTCCTGGAGGAGTTCACCTTCGATACCACCAGAGCGGCCACCTTGATGATGGCGACAGGCATGACGCAGCGCTTTCCGGGCATCCGGTTCCAGCTCGCCCACGCGGGCGGAACTCTGCCGTTTCTGTCCCTGCGGGTGGGGGTCGCCATCCAGACAGTGCTCGGTCAGCTGTGGCCTCAGGATCTGCCTCGGCCGTCGGTGCTCGACATCCAGCGCCAGATCGGGAACTTCTACTACGACACCGCGCTGAGCGGATCGGCAGCGGCGATGGCGAGCACCCTCGCCGTCACCGGCCGCGACCACATCGTCTTCGGCTCGGACTGGCCGTTCAGCGCACTGACACTGCCGCAGTCAGGGTCTCGTGATCCCGCACCGGGACTCTCGTCGATCTTCGACGCGGAGCAGCGCCAGGAGATCGAACGCCACAACCCGCTGCGGCAACTGCCGCGCCTGGCGCGGGGGCTAGACCGCCGGGGTGTGTTAAACAAAACCCCGCCCCCCCGAGCCGGATTTA
>NZ_JBHXMY010000145.1:0-12135 GCF_042720195.1 Nocardia sp. NPDC058497
CAGGGCCAGTTCGCCAAGGAGATCCGCGTCGCCTACCCCGCGCACACCTCGATCGTCGCCGAACTGCGCGCCGAGTTCGAGAACCTGCTCGGCGACGAGATGAGCGGCACCCACTTCTCCGAATCCGAGATCGCCTGCTACGGCGCGACTCTCGGTGAGGCCATCACCGCCGACCTCGCCCACGACGAGTACTGGTACTGGAACCTGCGCAACCGCGTCCGATTCGACCGCGCCGTCATCTCCGCGGGCAGCGACGGTGTCGACCTGCTGATCGAGATCGCCGAACACCCGGTTCTGCAGCTGGCCCTGCAGGAAAACCTCGGCCTTGTCCCGAACCGCCCCGGCCTGCCCCCGCGCGACTTCCGCGTACTCGGCACCTCCCTGCGCACCGCGAGCGGCCTGTCCGAGTTCACCCGCAACCTGGCCCAGGTCGCCGTCCTCGACGCCGACTACCGCTGGGACGCACTGCGTGTCGACGACACCGTCACCCTCCCGCTGCGCGATTTCCCGCACACGGTCACCGCGCCCAAGCGCCTGTGGGCGCCCCTCGGCGCACACGAGACCCCCACCGAACTCGTGGTCACCACGCCGAAACCGCAACGGCTGGTCGAACAGTGGACCCCGCTGCAGCGCCGGTCGCTGACCGCGCCGCGCAGTCTGCTCCTTGTCGACCCGACGGGCGATTGCGCCGAGCTGGCCGCCGCACTGGTCACCGCTGCCGACCGCCATGGCGCCGACGCGCGCGTTCTCGCTCCGAACGGACTCGGGGCTGCCCACGTCAGTCGGCAGAATGCTGACACGAGCGGCTCGACCGCAGCGACCGTGCCGGGTGCACAGGCGAACGGTGCGGGGCCGCTAGGTGCGCAGGCGAACGGCGCGAGCGTGCCGGGTGCGCAGGCGAATGGCCGGGCAGCGCTCGACGGCACCACCCCCGGTGGCCAGTCGGCTACCGACGCGCCCGCTGCTGACACCGTGATCATCCTGCTCCCGCCGACCGCCGCCGACGACAGTGCCGGTGCGGTCGACGCGCTGACCGAGTTCTTCGCCGAACGTGTTTGGGCCCCAGCGCTATCCGCACTGCGCCCCGGCGGCGAGTGCTGGCTGCTGACCGTCGGCGGCGAGACCGTGCACGACGGCGATCCGGCCCCCGGCCTGTTCCAGTCGGGCGTCACCGCCGGATTCCGCAGTGTCGGTATCGAACATCCCGGCATCCTGTTCCGGCATCTCGATCTCGCCGCGAACGAACCCGCGTCCGCGCAGGCCGCCAAGATCGTCGGCGCCGTGCACTCCACGGGTGAGGCCGAGCTGGCGCTGCGGTCGGGCAAAGTGTTCGTGAAGCGCCTGGTTCCCGATACCGCCGTCGAAACAAGTTCGCTCGGAACCGATCTCGATCATGTCGTGATCGTCGGTGGCACCGGCCAGCTGGGTCTGCGTTTCACCGACCATCTCGCGCGGACCGGCGCCGGTCGCGTCACCCTGCTCAGCCGCAGCGGCGAAACCGAGGCGCTGGCAGGCGAACTGACTCGCCTGCGTGGTCTCGGCAGCACCGAGATCGTGGTGCGAGCCTGCGACGTGAGCGATGCCGATGCGGCCGCCGCCTTCGGCGCCGAGATCGCCGATCGCCCGGTCGACCTGGTCATCCACGCCGCCGTCAACTATGTCAACGCCGAACTCGACCAGATCACCGCCGACGATGTCCACACCGCCGCCAGCGCCAAACTGCGCGGCTTGGACAACCTCGTCGACGCCGCACCGCTGGCCGGCAACGCCCGTGTCCTGCTGTGCTCGTCCATGGCGGCGACGCTGGGTGGCCGCGGCCAGATCCTGTACGCGGTGACCAACCGCATGCTCGACGTCGCCGCCCGCAGGCTGCGCGCCCGTGGCATCGCCGCGGCCAGCCTGCAGTGGGGTCTGTGGAGCGTGGCCGGTCCGCTCGACGACGCCGGTTTCGCCCGCGTGGAAGAGGCGGGCGTGTTCCCGATGGTGCCCGCCGACGCGATCGAAGCCGGACTCGCCGAGCCCGTCCGCGACGGCATGATCATCGCCGCCGATTGGGACTTCCTGCGCGAGGTGCTCGGCGCCTTCGGGCAGGACAGTGTGCTCACCGGTCTGGAGTCGAATTCGCCTGTGCGGCAGTCGGGTTCGTCGGCGACCGCCGTGTCTGTCACCGGCGATGTGCCGACCGTGCAGGTCGCGGCGCCGGCGAGCGCACCGGCCGACAGCGCCCCGCTCGACCTGCGCATGCGGACCGAACTACTCAAGGTGATCGGTGGCGACAGCGCCGAATCCATCGACGCCACCATGCCGTTGGTCGCCCTCGGCCTCGACTCGTTGCAGGCCTTGGACTTCCGCAAGCGGGTCAAGGCGGAACTGGATCGCGATCTGCCGGTCGCGGCGATTCTCGGCGGCGCGTCGCTCGACGATGTCGTGCTGCTGATGGCACAGAACACCAACCAGGGCTGAGGGGCCGAAAGAACATGTCAGACACCGAAGCCACCCTGTCCGTCGCGGAACGCCGCAAGCTGCTGCTGCAGCAGAAACTGCGCGCGAGCGGCATGGCCGCCGCCACCACCGAACCCGTCGCCGTGCCGCGGATCGCGGCGGGCGAGCGGCGTCCGCTCACGCCAGGCCAGCGCCGCATGTGGTTCCTGCAGACCCGCGACGCCGACGACACCGCCCTCACCATCTGCGTCGCCTACCGGCTCACCGGCCCGCTCGACGCCGACCGGCTGCACGCCGCCTTCGACACGGTGGTGGCCCGCCACGACATCCTGCGCAGCACCTACGGCGCGGACGCCGACGGCGAGCCGTTCCAGGTGTTCACCGACGACGCGCGCGCCGAATGGCAGACCCACGACCTGACCGACCTCGCCGAATCCGGTCGTGACCTGCGGGTGGAGGTGCTGGCCCGGCGCGAGTTCGGCCGCCCCTTCGCCCTCGGCACCCAACTGCCGCTGCGCGCCACCCTGATCCGCACCGGTGCCGACGAGCACGTGGTGCTGTTCGCCATCCACCACATCTGCTGGGACGACGACTCCTGGGCCGTGTTCTTCGCCGAGCTGAACGCCGCCTATCGAAGTGCCGGTGCTGCCCCGGCCGACACCGTGCAGTTCGCCGCGATCGCACCGACCGCGGAACCGGCTGAAGACGACGTCGCCTACTGGCGGGATGCCCTGCGCCCGCTGCCCGAGCCACTCGAGTTGCCCGGCTCCGCCGCCGCCAACCCTGGCCGCAACGCCCAGCGCCGCACCCACCGCCTCCCCGCCGACCTGGTCACCCGCACCGAGCAGTTCGCGCGCGAACAGGCCGCGACCCCGTTCATGGTGCTGCTGGCCGGTTTCGACGCCCTCGTGCACCGCTACACCGCCGCCGAGGACTTCCTCGTCTCCATCCCGGTGACCGACCGCCCCGCGGGCACCGAACAGCTCATCGGCTACTTCGGCAACACCCTGCTGCTGCGCGCCACCCTCGGCGCGCGCGACGACTTCGCCCACCTCGTCGCCGCTGTGCGCGACACCTGCGCCGGCGCCTTCGCGCGACGCGGCGTCGGCATCGATCGTGTGGTCCGCGAAGCGAACCCGGACCGCGTAGCCGGTCGCGACGGCATGGACCAGCTGGTCCGGCTCGGCTTCAGCGTCCGCAAGAGCGCCGACGGTTTCGCCATCGACGGCGTCACCTCCACCCAGCTCGACCTTGGCGCCGCGAGCGCGCAGGTGCCGCTGGCGCTGGCCATCGTCCTCGAGGACGACGGCACCGCGGTGGTCGAAGCCGAATACCAGACCGACGTGCTCACCGAAGCCATCGTCGACCAGCTGCTCGTGCACTTCGGCCAGCTCCTCGACGCCGCGCTGCGCGACCCGCGGCGCAGGCTCGGCGACCTCGACATGCTCGGCGCCGCCGACCGTGCCGCGCTGCTGGAGCGCTCGCACGGTGTGCTCGTCGACCAGCCCGCGACCACCCTCGTCGCCCTGCTGGAGGCCGCCGCTGCCGCCACCCCCGACGCCATCGCCCTGGCCTCCGACGACATCGAGCTCACCTACGGCGCGCTGCACGCGCGCGCGAACCGGTTGGCGCACTGGCTGATCGGGCAGGGCATCGGCACCGAGGACATCGTCGGCCTGCGCCTGGGCACCTCGGTGGAGTTCATCGTCGCTGTGCTCGCGGTGCTGAAGGCGGGCGGTGCGTATCTGCCGATCGACCCGGCCTACCCGCAGGACCGGATCGAGTACCTGGTCGAGGACGCGAACCCCCGATTGCTGCTCGGCGCAGTCGAATTGGCGGCCGCGGAGTCGATGGCGGCCGAGCTGCCCGCGACCGCGCCGACGGACGCGGACCGGCGGCGCCCGCTGCTGCCCGCGAACCTCGCCTACGTCATCTATACCTCCGGCTCGACCGGCAAGCCCAAGGGTGTTCCGGTGCCGCACTCGGCGATCGCCGAACACATCGTCTGCTTCACCGCCGACTGGAACATGACCGCCCAGGACCGGCTGATGCAGTCCTCGTCGGTGAGTTTCGACGCCTCGCTGGTCGACATCGCCATCACCCTCACGGTCGGCGCGCAGCTGATCGTGCCCAAGCCCAACGCTTTCCGCGATATCCGCTACGTCGCCGACCTCATCACCCGCCGCCAGGTGACGGTGCTGCACATGGTGCCCTCGATGCTCAGCACCTTCCTGTTGATGCCGGAGGTGAGCGAATGGCGGTCGCTGCGCCAGGTTCCCGTCGGCGGCGAGGCGCTGCCCGGTGAGGTCGCCGACCGGTTCGCCACCACACTCGAGGCCGAACTGGGCAACTACTACGGCCCGACCGAGGCCGTGGTCTGCTCGACGCACATGCCGGTCGAGGGTCCGCAGGGCACCGGTGTGGTGCCGATCGGCTTCCCCAACCGCAACGTCTACACCTACGTCCTCGACGAGGCGCTGCAGCTGGTGCCCGACGGTGTCGTCGGCGAGCTGTACCTGGGCGGCGACCAGCTGGCCCGCGGCTACCTCGACCGCCCCGCACTGAGCGCGCAGCGTTTCGTCGCCGACCCGTTCACGCCCGGCGCGCGGCTGTACCGCTCCGGTGACCTGGTGCGCCGCAACAGCTTCGGCGAGCTCGATTTCGTCGGTCGTGCCGACGAGCAGGTCAAGGTGCGCGGCTTCCGCATCGAACTCGGCGAGGTCGAGGCCGCGATCGCCGCGCATCCCGCCGTCGCCCGCTGCGTCGTCGTGGTGACCGAGGACCCCGCCATCGGCGCCATGCTGGCCGCCTACGTGGTGCCCGCCGAGGGCACCGTCGACCTCGAGCAGGTGCACGCTTTCGCATCCGGCGCGCTGCCGGAGTTCATGGTGCCCAGCGCGTTCGCGGTGATCCCCGAGATCCCGCTGACCGTCAACGGCAAGCTCGACAAGCGCGCGCTGCCCGCGGCGACCCCCGCCGTGGTGCGCACCCACCGCGCCCCGGCCACGGCCACCGAGCGCAAGGTGTGCGCCCTGTTCGGCGCCCTGTTCAACCTCGACGAGGTCGGCGCGGAGGACTCGTTCTTCGAACTCGGCGGACACTCGCTGCTGGCCGCGCGTCTGGTCGCCCAGGTGCGGGCCGAGTTCGGCGTCGAGCTGGACGTTCGCGTCGTCTTCGACAGCCCGACCCCCGCTGCCCTGGCAGCCAACCTGGTCGCCCGCTTCCTGGCCGAATTCGATATCGATCTCGATGCTGTCGACTCCGATTTCGGCGACGAACCCGCTGCGGACCCGAGCGTCGGTTCAGCTTCCGACGGGTCGGCGGGCGCTGCCGCTGACGGCGAGTCGGCTCCCGCCGGCATCGGCATCGCTGAGGGAGATACGGCCGCCCTCGCTTCGGGCGCCGACTCACTCGCAGGCGCCGACTCACTCGCAGGCGGCGGCACCAGCTCTGCGGCAGGTTCCAGCGCCCAACGATCCGCTGTCTCCGCTCGTTCGAGCCGCCCGGAGATCGGCGGACGCGCGCGCGGCGAGCGGATTCCGCTGTCGTACTCGCAGCTGGCCATGTGGTTCCAGTACCGCATGGAAGGCGCGGGCTCGGTCGGCAATCTGCCGCTGGCCATGCGTTTCGATGGCGCCCTCGACATCGCCGCACTGCGTTCGGCGCTCGACGACGTCGTCGCCCGGCACGAGTCTCTGCGCACCACCTTCCCCGAACACGACGGCGTCCCCTACCAGGTCGTGCACCCGGCCACCGCGGTGCCGCTGCCCATCAGAGAGATCGTCCCCGGCGAGCTCACCGCGGAACTGGCGGCCATCGCCGGCTACGCGTTCACCCTCGACGGCGAGCCGCTGATCCGCGCCGAACTGCTCGTGCTCGACGCGGACACCCACGTGCTGTCGCTGCTGGTGCACCACATCGTCGCCGACCACGCGTCCTTCGGCGTGCTGCTCGACGACCTCACCGTCGCCTACCGGGCGCGCGGCGAACAGGGTGACGCGCCGGGCTGGAGCCCGCTGCCGATCCAGTTCGCCGACTACGCCCTGTGGCAGCGTGAACTGTTCGACCAGACAACGCCGAGCGAGTTCGCGCAGACCCAGATCGAGTTCTGGCGAACCCAGCTGGCCGGTGTGCCCGAGGAGATCGCGGTCGCCCACGACCGCCCGCGTCCGCCGGTGCTCGGTAAGCGCGGCGAGGTGGTCACCTTCTCGCTGCCGGCCACCGTGCGGTCGGGGCTCGAATCGCTCGCGATGCGCAGCGGCGCCACCGAATTCATGGTCTGCCAGGCCGCGGCCGCCACGCTGCTGCACACCCTCGGCGGCGGTACCGACATCACCCTCGGCACCCCGGTGGCGGCTCGTACCGATCCGGCGACCACGAACCTGATCGGCCTGTTCGCCAACATGGTGGTCCTGCGCAACGACCTGTCGGGCGCACCGACCTTGCGCGACACCGTGACCGGTGCCCGCAATGTCGTGCTAGACGCCAACGCGCACCAGGAACTGCCGGTCGAACGTCTCGTCGAGGCGCTCAACCCGCGCCGTTCCCGCTCACGGAACCCGTTGTTCCAGAGCATGATCCACTTCCGCGGCGCCGACTGGGCACCCACCACGCTGCCGTTCGCGTCCTCGGGCGCGTCGACGGTCACGGTGCTGCCCGCCGACTTCGACGTCTCGTTCCTTGACCTGAACCTGAGCCTGAACGTGACCGCCGACGGCGGCATGGACGTGCGCGTCGTCGTCAACGCCGACCTCTACGATCCGGCCACCGCGGCCCTCATCGCCGACGCGCTCGCCGCCACCCTGCGCGCCTTCGCCGAGACCCCTGACCTGCCGGTCGCCGACCTGCGGGTACTGCCCGCGGCGGACCTCGAGCGACTCCTGGCCGCCCCGGCGCCGGTCGCCGCGACCGCCGTCGCCACCGACGCGGTGGCAGGCTCCGACACCGAGCGCACCCTGATCACGCTGATCGAGGAGCTGCTCGAGATCGACGACGTCACCGGTGAAGACAACTTCTTCGGTCTCGGCGGTGACAGCGTCATCTCCATCCAGTGGTCGGCCCGCGCCGTGGAACTCGGCCTGCCGCTGACCCCGCAGCTGGTGTTCGAGTGCGCCACGATCACCGAACTCGCCGCCGCGGTGGACGCCGCCGCGCCGGTCGACCAGGCGAAGGCCGAAGAGCCCGAACAGGTTACGCACGCACCGATGAGCGCATCCGGACTGGACTCGGACGCCCTTTCCGCGCTGACAGCCGCGTGGTCCGCACAGGGATGAGCGGTTCGGCGAGCAGGCACCAGCGCTCGATGTCGTGCGACAACACGGCATCGAGCGCGGCGCGGCGCGCGGATTTCGACATGAGCCGCCCCCGACGCGCGGCAGACCGGCGGCCGTGGCTCCGGCACAGCACGACCAATCAGCTAGGAGAGGACGCAGCATGAGTGCGCCGCAGATCGAAGACGTACTCGCGCTGAGCCCGCTGCAGGAGGGGCTGTTCTCCCTGTCGCGGCTGGCCGGGACCGAGATCGACCTGTACACGATGCAATTCGTGGTCGACATCGACGGACCGCTCGACACCGACCTGCTGCGGCGCAGCGCCCAGGCGATGCTCGACCGGCATCCGAACCTGCGCGCCGCGTTCTGGGACACCGACGTGCCCAAGCCGGTGCAGATCATCCCGTCCCGCGCCGAACTGCCCTGGACCGAGCGTGGCGCGCGGACAACGGAATTCGACGCGATCGCCGAGTCGGAGCGCCGGGTGCCGTTCGTGCTCAGCCGCGGCCCCGCGCTGCGGGTGCTGCTGCTGAACGTCACCGACGCGCCCGCACCGCGCAAGCGGATGATCCTCACCGCCCACCACATCCTCATGGACGGCTGGGCGGTCGCGGTGTTCTTCACCGAACTGCTCGCCGTCTACCGCGCGGGCGGCAGCCTCGACGGCCTGCCCGCCCCGCGCCCCTACCGCGACTACATCGGCTGGCTCGGCGCCCAGGACCACGACGCCGCCGCCCGCCGCTGGGCCGACTACCTGCGGCAGGTCAGCGCGCCCCTGGTGCTCGCCGACGGCACCGGCGATCGCGGTTCCGCAGTGCCGCAAACGACGCGACTTCGCCTGTCCGCCACCGAGACCGAGCAGCTGAAGCAGTGGGCGCGCGCCAACGGCATGACGCTCAATACCGCCGTCCAGTTCGCCTGGACGCTGCTGCTCGGCCGGATCACCGACCGTCGCGACGTCGTCTACGGCACCACCATCTCCGGCCGCCCCGAGAAGCTCGCCGGCGTGGAGGGCATGGTCGGCTTGTTCATCAACACCGTGCCGGTCGTGCACCGGCTCGACCCCGCCGAGCCGGTGGTCGCGCACTGCGCACGCCTGCAGCGTGATTCGTCCGCGATGCGCGACATCGGCTACCTCAGCCTGTCCACCCTGCAGCGCGCGGCCGGGCACGGCGCCCTGTTCGACACCCTGTTCGTCTTCGAGAACGCCCCCATCGACGACGCCATCCAGACGGTCACCGCCCCCGACGGCGCGCAGTTCCGGCCGATCGAGATGGAGAGCCTCGCCCACTACCCACTCACCGTGGTCTCGCACCTGAGCGAGGGCGACCTGCTCGTCCTGGTCGAGGCGATCCCGGCCCTGCTCGGCCACCTCGACCCCGCCGACCTCGGCGAGCGCCTGGTCACCGTGCTACGCACCCTGCCGCAGCTCGACGCCGAGGCTACCCTCGACGCGATCGATCTGCTCACCGCCGACGAACACGCTGAACTGCATTCGGCGGCAACCGATATCGCGCCAGCTTTGACGGCGACTCCCTGGGAGCTGTTCGCACAGCAGGCCACCGCGACGCCGGATGCGGTCGCGCTCACCACCACCGCCGGCGAGGTCTTCACCTACCGCGAGCTGCACGACCAGGCCTGCCGCATGGCGGGGGAGTTCGCCGCCCACGGCGTCGGCCCGGAAACCGTTGTCGCCCTGATGCTCCCGCGTAGCACCACGTCGATCATCGCCGTCCTGGCGACCTTCGCCGCAGGCGCCGCCTATGTGCCGGTCGATATCTCGCTGCCTGCGGGCCGCATCGAATCGATTCTGCGCCAGTCGAACCCGGTGCTCGCCGTCGTCCTCGAGAAGGACCACGCTCTGCTTGACGGTGTCACCGTCGGTTCGACGGGCGCCGTGCTCGGCGCTGCGAATGCGCCAGGCTCGCAGGACAGCGCGGGTTCAGTCGCCGACACGGCGGACGGTGTGGGATCGGCTGCCGAAGTGCCGGACAGCACCGGGGTGGCGGCCGCCGGCGATCGGCTCGGCAACGCGGTTGTGCCTTCGAGCAACGCTGGTGATGACTCGGCGTTGCCCGACCAGCGATCCGTACAGGCACTGGTTATCGACGATCCCGCCGTCGTCCAACGCATCGCCGCCCGCCCCGCGCAAGCCCCCGCGGTCCGCCGCGAACTCGAGCACAGCGCCTACATCATCTTCACTTCCGGTTCAACCGGCGAGCCCAAGGGTGTCGTCGGCACCAATGCCGCACTGGCCGGCTACTTCGCCGACCACCTCGAGCGCTTCTACCGCCCCGCGATGGCGAAACTCGGCCGCCCGCTGCGGATCGCGCACGCCTGGTCGCTCGGGTTCGATGCCTCCTGGCAGCCCATGGTCGGCTTCTTCGCTGGTCAGGCACTGCACCTGTTCGACGCCGAGGAGATGCGCGACGCGCACCGAATCGTCTCCGGCATGGCCGAATTCGGCATCGACATGATCGATACCACCCCGTCCATGCTGGCGCAGCTGGCGGCGGCGGGCCTGCTCGACCGCGACCTGCCGGTGCTCGCCCTCGGCGGCGAGGCCATCGACACCGCCCTGTGGGCGCGACTGCGCGCCCTGCCCGGCACGGCTGTCTACAACTGCTACGGCCCCACCGAGACCACCGTCGAGGCCGTGGTCGCGCCGGTCGCCACCTCGGAGATCCCGACCATCGGCACCGCCAACGGCGGCATGGCCGGGTACGTGCTGGACTCGCGCCTGCGCCCGGTGCCGCCCGGCATCGTCGGCGAGCTCTACCTGTCCGGCGTGCAGCTGGCCCGCGGCTACCTCGGCAAGCCCGCCATCACCGCCGATCGCTTCTGCGCCGACCCGCACCGCCCCGGCCAGCGCATGTACCGCACCGGCGACCTCGTCCGCAGGCTGCCCGGCGGCCGCTTCGGCTACCTCGGCCGCGCCGACGCGCAGGTCAAGGTGCGCGGCTACCGCATCGAGGTCGGCGAGATCGAGACCGCGCTGCGTCGCTCCGCCGATATCGACACCGCCGCGGTCACCGTGGTGCGCCGCGCCGGTGGTGCGTCGCTGGTCGGCTTCGTCGTCGGCAAGGCGGGCCGCGCGGTGGTCGTCAGCCGCGTGCGCGCCGATCTGGCACAGCGCCTGCCCGCGTACATGATTCCCGCGCGGATCGTCGTCCTCGACCAACTCCCGGTGAACGTCAACGGCAAGCTCGACGGCCACGCCCTGCACGAGCTCGCCACCGAAACCCTCTCGGCCGCCGACGGCAATGCCGCCGCCGAGACCCCCACCGAGATCGCGCTGAGCGAGGTCTTCGCCGAACTGTTCGACGGCCGCGCCCCCGGCGTCGACGCCGACTTCTACGAACTGGGCGTCGACAGCATCGTCGCGATCTCCCTGGTCAACAAGGCCCGCCGTCGCGGCATCGCACTCAACCCGCGAATGGTGCTGGCCTGCCCCACCATTCGCGAACTCGCCGCCGCCGCGGACGACGGCCCCGCGGTCGCCGCCCAGTCCGGCGCCGACGCCTACGGTGTGGTGCCGCCGCTGCCGGTGGTCTCCTGGATGTACGAGTACGGCAACTACCGCCGCTTCACCCAGAGCGCGCTGCTGCGCCTGCCCGCCGGAATCGACCGTGCCGGACTGGATTCCACGCTGCAGGCGTTGATCGACGCGCACGACACTCTGCGCGCCGTCCTCGCCGACACCCCCGACGGGCCGCGCATAGTCACCCGTCCGCCCGGTGTGGTGAACGCGTCCGATGTCGTGATCGAGGCGCCCCGCGGGCTCTCCGGTTCCGAACTCGACTCGGCCATCACCGAATTCGCGCGCGTCGCCAACGACGCCATCGATCCGCGTGCGGGCGAGATGGTTCGCGCGGTGTGGTTCCCCGGTTCGACGGCGGCCACGAACGGTGGTACTTCTGCCGACTCCGACGCGACCGCTGTGGTGACAGCCACGGACTGCGGTGGGGACGTGACCGCAAACTCGGGTACTTCAGCTGGGGCGGACGCAGCTGAAGCCGATGGGGCCGGGGCGGAAGCGACCGCCGATCAAGGCGACGTGTTGTTGCTGTCGATCCACCACCTCGCCGTCGACGTGGTCTCCTGGCACATCATGATCGATGGCCTGGCCGCCGCCTGGCAGCAGGTCCAGGCAGGTGTCACGCCGAAGATGCTGCCCGAGTTCACCTCCTACCGGCAGTGGTCGGAAGCCATGTGGCAGCGCGCGAGCGAACCGGAAGTGCTGGCCCAGCGCGACTATTGGGCCGCCCAGGTCAGCGCCCCCGACGCCGCACTCGGCGCCCGAGTGCCCGCCCCGGCGACCGACACCTGGTCCACCCTGCGCGTAAGCTCGGTCGCCACCCCCGTCGCGGTAACCGAACGCCTCCTCAACCGCGTCGGCAAGGACGAGGGCGTGCGCGAGTTC